>JBDRDZ010000119.1:0-10489 GCA_043820165.1 Patescibacteria group bacterium | reverse complement strand
GAGGGCTGGTTAGCCTTTGTTCGTGAGAAAAAAGAGGAAATTTGATTATGAAAAATCACCGGAGGAAATTGATAAAATTTGGTTTATTTTGGTTAGCGATTCTTGTGATTGTTGCATGTAGTGGGACGTTTTTTTCGTTTTGGCAAAAACCGACTGAGACTGAATTTGGTGCAACTTTCTCCAATATCTATGCGGAAAGTTTGGGGCTGGATTGGCAGGACACCTACATGGCAGTATTGAATGATCTTCAGGTAAAAAAAATTCGAATTCCAATTTATTGGTCTACAATTGAGAGATCAGTAGATGAATATGATTTTTCTGATATTGACTGGATGATGCGCCAAGCACAGTGGAGTGGTGTTGATGTTACTTTGGTTGTCGGGGCAAAAGTGCCACGTTGGCCCGAATGTTTTTACCCTGATTGGGTGAGTTCCGAGGACGTTGCTTATCGAAAACAAGCACACTTGGATTTTTTAACACAAACAGTAGAGCGATATGCTAAACATTCAGCATTGGAGCGCTGGCAGATCGAAAATGAACCATTCTTTCCATTTGGTAATTGCCCACCGCCAGATTCGATACTCTTAGATGAAGAAATAGCTCTAGTAAAAACATATGATCAGGAACACTCGATTCAGTTGACCTCAAGCGGTGAACAATCGCTCTGGCTAGTGAATGGATCAAGGGCTGAAGTCTTGGGCGTCAGTCTTTATCGTGTTGTTTGGAATGATATTTTAGGTTATTGGGTTTTCCCGTTTCCGCCAGCCTTCTATAGGATTCAAAATTTTTTAGTTTCGCCACTGGTTAATGAGGTTGTTATTTCGGAAATGCAGGCTGAGCCTTGGATTACGGATGAAATGTTGACTTGGTCATCTGGAAAAAAATATGAACTTTTTAATCAGCAGGATTTACGCGACAATGTTGAATTTGCTCGTCGAACTGGTATCAACAAAATATATTTTTGGGGTGTTGAATGGTGGTATTATTTAAAGACACAGGGCGATGATCGGCTTTGGGAAACCGGAAAAGAAATCATTAATCATTAATTATGTCGCAAAAGCCAACAGCTAAATCACAGAGCTTCGATGTTGTTGTTATTGGCAGTGGTTCGGCTGGTTTTGCTGCGGCAGAAGCAGCACGATTACAAGGGGCTAGAGTTTGTGTCGTGGAAAAGGAAAAATGGGGCGGCGAATGCCCTAATTTTGCTTGCATTCCAGCCAAGTCCTTAATAAATTCAGCAAAGGCTTTTCACTTTGCTAAACACCGGTTGCCATTGTTTGGGGTTAAAACAAGTGCTATAAACTTTAGTTATCCCCAAATTCTGGGCAGGAAACAGGCCATAGTGAAGGCGATTACAGGTAACGGCAGACGTTTAGTTGATCTTGCTAATAACATAGGTATCAACACCGTGAAAGGGACGGCTAAATTTATCAATGCCCGGACGATCAAGGTCGGTCAACAGAAAATCAAAGCTAAATCATTTGTAATCGCGACTGGTTCAGTAGATTTCATCCCGCCAATTGATGGGATTAAGACTTCCGGGTTGATTGGTTACAAAGAAGTAGCAAATTTGTCCAAGATGCCAGATTCGATTGTGATTATTGGCGCTGGTCCGGTCGGTTGTGAATATGCAACTTTTTTTGGCCTACTAGGTGCTAAAGTTACACTGCTTGAACTTAGCTCACAAATACTGATCAATGAAGATTCTGAAATTGCTGCCATTGTTCAAAGCCAACTTCAGGGGCATGGCGTTACTGTTCATACGAAGACGAAGACGCTATCGGTTCAAATTGAAGATCGTCAAAAGAAAGTGACTTTTCAAGTCGGTCGACAGAAGCGTCAGACAGTTTTAGCTGATCAGGTTCTTTTAGCTGCGGGCAAGGTTGCCAACCTGCAGGGCTTGAATATCGAAAAGGCCGGGGTAAAAGTAGATAACCGGGGGAGATTAAAAGTGAAGTCGACTTTACAGACAACCGTTGATAATATTTATGCGGCTGGCGATGTCAGTGGCGGCTTGCGCTTCACTCATGTGGCCTATTATGAAGGTCACATCGCTGGTACTAATGCAGCTCAATCGACAAAGAAAAAGAAATTGATTCAATCGAGTCGAGTTGTACCTCGAGTTACTTTTGCTCTGCCAGAAGTAGCCTCTGTGGGGATGACTGCAGAAGAAGCTATAAAACAAGGTTATCAAATTTCCATTGGTAAATTTTCTTCAGGCGCACTAGGTCGGGCAATTACCGAAGGGGAGCAAGCAGGGCTTGTCAAACTTATTGTCGACAAAAAAACACGCAAGATTCTCGGTGGTCACATTGCTGGACCTTGCGCTGGCGAGCTTGTTCACGAAATCGCTTTGGCTATGTATGCTAACCTTACTGTTGATGACCTGGCTAATATGATTCACGCTTTTCCAACCTATTCAGAAGCCATAACTGCAGCAGCTTCAATGGTATAGCCATGAAAGATGATCTTAGAAAAATTTGGTTAACCATGACCGCAACCCGACCGATGTGGGGCATGTTTCCGATGCGTATTATTTTCGGCGTTATGCTCATTCTTGGCGGTTTATCGCGTTTTCTGTTGTTCCAGCAGGATCCGTTGTCACTATTGGCTTCGATTCCCGGCGCAACTGCTTTTGCTATCATTGTTATCTTTAGTGTGATTGAGATTATTGGTGGCGTGTTTATGGTCAGTGGCTTTTTATCTAGATTTATAAGCTTTTTCATTATTGTGGAGATGATGATGTCTATTGCTATTGAGCGTATTCCGCTTGATTTTAGCCGTGATTTACAAACTCAGGTGCTGATTTTAGCTATTGCTTCGATGATTCTATTTAGCGGCGCTGGACGATTTTCTGTCGACCGCTATATTGCTCGACGCCTACTAGACAAATTCCCCAACAAAAAGAAAGAATTATATTGTATTGCCGAGACACCCTATACTCGCTGGTGGGAATAGTTGCGGGTCGTAATGTTAACTGATAAAGTAATTATATTGAAATTAACCAATATTGTATGAAAATCGTTTCAAAATTTTTGATGTTTTTCATCATCGTCGGCGTGGTCGTGGTGGTTGGGCTAGTTGTGCTCAATCGATCAAAGATCAAATCAATCGTTGATTCTGGTGAGACAACGGAGGTAATGGAGTTGGCGTTTGGTGGGTCAGTTATTTATGTCGAAGGAGAAGTACAGTATGACTACAATGGGCTTGAGGAAGTAACTAGTGTTAAAGATGGTCTAAATGTGTTTGAGGGTTATACTGTTGCAACTGGCAATGACGGACGAGTCATTATTCAGCTTGATGACGGTAGTGTTGTTCGCTTAAATAATAATTCCGGTATTGTGTTAACCTCACTTGATCCAAATAATATTATTATTACTCATACGATTGGTGAGGTTTATTCGCGTGTCGTGGCTGCAGAACGAGCTTTTGATGTAGTTGTTGATAACGTCACGATCAAATCGTTGGGCACAGCCTTTAAAACAACAAATTTGTTTAGCGAGAAAGGTGTTGAAGTTTATCAAAGTCAAGTAAACGTTACTGAAGACGGAGGTGAAGATGTTTTAGTTGATGAAGGTCAGATGTATTTTGTTAAAACTGATAATCCTGAACTCGAAGGCGTACTGACCCCGATTGATACGGAAGAATTAAGCGGTGATCTATTCGTTCTTTGGAATAAGGCCGAGGATGAAAAAGATTTTGGCGATAAATTAGGAGTTTTGAAAGATGTTAAGGGTAGTGAATCAAGTGTCAACGCGATAACTGTGACTTCTTTGGGCGTTGGTAAGGTTGAATGGGAAGTAGATGGTGAGCTAGAATACGGCGTAAAGGTTGTTTGGTCAAAAAATGCTGGCCCAGAATATCCATCACGTTCAGGCGATAAGTATATTTACATCACTGATCCGGAAACAACATCAGCCTCGGTTGAAGCTTTTGACGGTGACGGCCGCTACTATATTCGCGTTTGTGAATTCCTTGGAGATAATTGCGAGGTCTATTCAAATGAAGTTCAGGTTGATTTCTACGGTACCGAGCAGATTACTGAAACAGCACCACCACCAACCAATCTTTCGATTTGGTCCAACGGCGGCGGTAATGTTGGTTGGTCAACTGACCGCAACTTTGAAAAAGGATTTAAACTGGTTTGGTCAAAAAATGCCGGACCAACTTATCCAAATCGTTCCGGAGATTATAATCAACTTTTTAGTAATTCAAGCGCTCGCAGCGGAACAATTACGGCTCAGGATGGCGGCGGTACATATTACGTCCGCGTTTGCGAATATCTTAGCGGTTCATGCGGTATTTATTCAAATGAAATTACAGTTACCTTAGAAGGTGATGATAAAGAAGACGATGCGGCCTCTGGTGTTTCGTCAATCAGCTTGTCAGGTAGCGGTGCTAGTGTTAGCTGGAGTACGAATGGAACATCAGCCCAAGGCTTTAAGATCGTTTGGTCCAAGAACTCTGGACCGACTTATCCTTTGCGCAGCGGTGATAAATACACATACTTGAGTAGTCCAAGCGCTTCATCAACAACACTGACAGCTTTTGATGGTGATGGAACTTACTACGTCCGCGTCTGTGAATATCTGGGCGGATCCTGCGGGGTTTACTCGAATGAGATTTCAGTGACGCTTTATGACGATAAAGATGATGAACCGGTTGATGATCAACCAGCCGATGACGATGTTTCTTCAATTAGTCTCTGGTCAAATGGCGGCAACAGTGTTGGCTGGAGCACGGTGGGTACATCAGACAAAGGATTTAAAGTCGTTTGGTCACTCAACGCTAGTCCAACTTATCCAACACGCGGTGGGGACTCTTATCAGTACTTGAGCAGTCCGTCAGCCTCTGGAACGACCCTGAAGGCCTTTAGTGGCACAGGAACGTACTACGTCCGGGTTTGTGAGTATCTCGGCGGCGCGTGTGGCGTTTATTCGAACCAGATTACAGTTGAACTGACGAAATAAGAATTTGAAACAGCCCCGCGTGGGGCTGTTTTTATTTTTATGCTAGAATGATGTGGAAGGTAAGATGATTAAAATATGCCAGAAAAAACCAATCATACTGACCCAGCTTTGATGACAGAAGAAGAGCGTAAATTTCGTGATGCACAATATTTACAAGAAGTCTTCGCTTCTGGTGATCAAGATGAAATAGCTGAAATTCAAGCTTTTTACCAGCTAAATAATGAACAAGTGGCTTTGTTTCAACATAACGCTCAACTTCGTGAACGACTTCATAAAGATTTAGCACAGGATCTTGCCAGACGGAAAGAAGAAAATTTAGCGCCGACCGAAGAGGAGCTGAAGATGGGTACATTTATCGAAGGTTTGGAACCTCAAGTACGAGACGCGGTTATCAAGCTTCGGGCCAAAGGTTATTCGACCTGGGAATCTGGTTTTATGGGTTTTGAGGGCATACAACGGATTAGTTTTAATGAACCTCGTTTAGCTGATTATCAACCGCCAAAAGACCTTGTTGATAATCTTAGTGAAATGGGGATTGAACTGATTGTTGAACCAAATGTGGTTGCTTTTAAATGTTCAAGACAGTTGCGAGCTGAAGATCTAAAAAGCGCTTGGGATTTAATCGCTGCAGCCATGCCGACTTTTGATGACCCGACTAAACCTTCAAAAGTTAGAGCGGCAGAAGATTTCCGTACATAATTTGAATAATAAATTTATGGCAGAAAAAGGCACGCCAACCCCAGAAAGGCGCCGCAAAGCTTCCCCTGAAACTAAAATCGACGAAGAACGTCGACCGTTTTTAGAAAAGAAGCTGGCTCAATATGAAGAGCGTCTTAAAGCAGCTCTTATCGATATGTACGATACTGACCCAGAAAAGCTGGAAGAGTGGGAAGATTATTATGATATTGTTATAAAGAAGATTATCTTGGAATATTTTCTCGAAGAAGGAGAGATAAACCGTGATGATCTTATTGAAAATGTCGTGACAACTGTTAACTTTCTCTGGCGAGGCAATATTCCAGCCAGCCACGATTCGATTATCGAGAAGGCTTTAGAAAACGCCATCGGCGTCATCGAAGCTTATAACGAAGGGACAATGGGGAAGGTTGTTGGTTCGGAAAAGGTGGATGAATAGCTAACTATGGATTTATTTGCCCCAGAACAAAGAGAAGATGTCGAGCGATATCGTGAAAAGCAGAAATACTCTGATGTTATCGAGCATAAGATCGTCGATCGTCTGGCTGCTGGTCAGGAAAAATTTCCGGACATTATTACTTGTCCCAACGACAGCTGCCGCAGTCCGGTCAAGGTCGAAGTTCTGGATGACGAATTTAGGGTTATTTGTCCTAATTGCGGCTGGCAAAAGGTGGTGAAGAGGAAAAAGTTTTTATCATAAGCTCCGCCAGGGGCTGATTTGGTGTATACTGCTCGCATATGACATCAAAAAATCCAACAACAAAAAGCACGGCCAGGGACGTGTTTTTCTATTTGCTCATGATTGTGACCCTGTATGCGGCAGTGATCAGCTTTATCACTCTGCTCTGGCAGTACATCAACGTCCAATTTCCAGATCCACTAGAGTTTTACTACACCGGTGCGGTTCAGCTGATGAGAGGGGCGATTTCCGCTTTGGTAGTTGTCTGGCCAGTGTTCCTTTTTACCAGTTGGTTTATTAAAAAAGATTTGTTGGGCGAAAAGCAAAAACAACAAACCTGGGTACGGCGCTGGCTGTTATATTTGACATTATTTATCGCCTCGATCACGATTATTATTGATTTAGTGACATTAACTAACAGCTTTTTAGGCGGGGAATTAACAACGCGGATTGTGCTAAAGACGCTTGTCATTCTCGTTGTGGCGATAACTGTTTTTTGGTTCTATTTATGGGAACTGCGCCGCGACGCTTTTTTGGCATCAAAAGTACATCGCATAGCCGCGATTGTTGCTTCAGTGGTTATTGTTAGCTGGATTATAGCCGGATTTTTCATTGTCGGCACGCCAGCGCAACAACGAAGTATTCGTTTTGATGAACAGCGTCTGATGGATATTCAGGAACTACAAAGTGAAGTGATTACTTTTTGGCAACGCACGAAGAGGTTACCGGAAAACTTAACGCAGCTGCAGCAGGGTAGTTATCGTGCCTATAACGATCCGCTCACCAATGAACCGTATCAATATGAGGTAACTGGAGATCTAGATTTTAAGTTGTGCGTAACTTTTGCCACTGCTTCGAGCAAAAGTTCTGAATTTAAGATGCGATATAGCATGCCGATATATGACCCGTACGGCTATCCAATAAAAGGTGCCATGGAGTCTTGGGATCACGAGGCTGGTTACATCTGTTTCGAACGGACGATTGATCCACTGATCTACAGTCAAACGCTCAATCGCGGTACAGACGAGAGAACGCCGCTGGCTGTCGACAACGCTCAGGCGTTAGCGGATGTTATTATCGTCTCTAGTCCTCAGCCGGGTGACATCATTACCTCACCACTAAAAATTTCCGGCACTGCCCGTGGTAATTGGTATTTTGAAGCGACTGCACCGGCAGAGCTGTTGGATTGGGAGGGGAATTTGATTGCTCAGGGTTTTGTGACGGCTCAAGGCGACTGGATGACTGAAGATTTTGTGCCTTTCACCGGCGAACTGACTTTCATTTTTCCGCAGAGCGTAGAACAAGAGGGAACGCTGATTTTGCGCAATGACAATCCGTCCGGACTGGCTGAAAATGATCAAACAATCGAAGTTCCGGTGAATTTTAGATAAGTGCAGAACATGAATCGAAATATGATTACAAAACAGCTCCGCATGGGGCTGTTTTGATTTTTTAGTGAAAATAGGGGAGAATGATAACAATATGGACGCGGAGACAGTCAAAATATTTAAAATTTTGGGAAAAAGTCTGCAGTGGATCGTTAACATCGGTGTCATTATTTTCATAGTTTGGTTTTTTGTACCGATTAATGACCAATACGCGGATTATGAAGATGACATAGTCCCGGCTGAAACTGAGGCAATGGACGCTTATGTTGACGAATTTTTATCAAAAGTTGAACCGAATTTTGCCGAGCTGTTCGCGAATCCGGCCGGCCCGGATGATTTTGAGCTGACTTATTTGCCGGATGACAAAAAGCCGCTGGTTGATCAGGAAAATTACGCCCGCAATGTTGACAGCGTGGCCTACATCACCATCGAAGATGAATTTGGCGATGTTTATACCGGTGCCGGTACTATTTTGACCGCGAACGGTTTAATTTTAACCAATCACCATGTGCTTGACGGAGCGCAAAAAGTGGTGGTAACTACTTTAGAGCAAGGGAATTTCGCGGTGGAGCAGGTGATAGCTAGCGATCGATTGCTGGATATCGCGTTTATCAAAATCGATGCCCAGGATCTGACGCCGTTGGCCATTGGTGACTCAGACAGCGTAGCGGTTGGAGATAAGACTTTAGTCATTGGTCATCCGGAAAGTTTTCTGCATTCGCTGTCGCTCGGCAATGTCGGCGGCTTGCGGACGTACGAGACCAGCGACCGGCCACAATTGCAGATTACCAATCCGATTTCCGAAGGCAGCAGCGGCGGCGCGGTTTTGAACGAATACGGCGAACTCATCGGCATCCCGACCTGGTTTTTGGATTATGAGGATAACATCGTCCAGGTTCAGAATCTGAACTTCGCGATTCCGATTAACGAAGCGGTGGCGATGTTGAGAGGGGAGGAAGTGGAAGAATCTGAAATCCTTAAATAAATTATGCCCTACAACCCCAACCGCTCACCGGACTGGAACTACGGCGGGAAAAACTGGAAACTTTCCCGGTCGCAGATTGATTTATTCCTGGAATGTCCCAAATGTTTCTATCTGAGCAACAAACTCGGCACCAAACGACCGCCGGGGTATCCTTTTAATATCAACTCGGCTGTTGACCATCTGCTCAAACAAGAATTTGACGTCCACCGTGTTAAAGGCACTCAGCATCCGTTCCAGAAAGAATACGGTCTAAAAGGTGTCGTCCCGGCCAAACATGAGAAGATCGACCAGTGGCGGGAGAATTTTGTTGGTGTGCAACATCTGCACGAACCGACCGGACTGCTAATCTCCGGCGCCATTGATGATCTTTGGCAAAATAAAAAAGGTGAGTATATCGTTGTCGATTACAAAGCGACGGCTAAGGACGAACCGGTGACCGCGATCGATCAGGACTGGCACATCGGCTACAAGCGCCAAATGGAGGTTTACCAGTGGCTGCTGCGTCAAAACAAACTCAAAGTTTCCGACACGGGCTATTTTATTTATTGCACCGGCCGGCGGGACGCTCAGGCTTTTGACAAGAAGATCGAATTTAACGTCAATTTGATTCCGTACACCGGTAATGACGACTGGGTTGAGTCGACGCTCTTGGAGATCAAAAAGACGCTCAACAAGCGTAAAATCCCCAAGGCTAACGAAACTTGCGAATATTGCGCCTATCGCGACGCCGTGGCCGAGCACGAGGCGAAATAAAAACGCGCCCGGACGTGGTGTCCGGGCAGATGAGGGCAGGAGGTCGGTTGCTCAGTCGAGCATGGGGTGGCGCATCTGACTCTCGTGAGCCGCTTCGCAGAGAACCTTGAAGTTCTTGGGCCCGGCGATGAGGCGCGTCACGGCCACCACGCCGATAACGACGAGCAGCGAGACGCCGATGCTGAGCGCCAGGTAGCCGAGTTCGCTCCAAGTCGACATGGCGACGATCTGGTAGACCAGGAAGGCCAGCAGGCCGATGAGGATGGGCGTGCCAACGACCACGGTCAGCAGTGAGAAGATCACCAGCGCGGCCAGAAGCAGGGCGTACGGCCCGACCAGGGCATCCCACAGCCGGCAAAGCCAGCCTTGTCCATCAGAACTCATGAGGACCTCCTAAAGAACATCCTATTTTCAGCTTAACACAACCAATTATTTCTGCCAACTTGCGTTAAATATCAAATATGAAAATCAAATTTCTCCCCACAACTAAACCGGGCCGGTTGGCCGGGTACGGGTTGCTAACTTTTGTCTTGGCCTTTGGGCTGATGAATATTCTGATCATGAGCGGCCAGCGGGGCGGGGAAACGTTTTTTTGACAATCTTTGGTTGAGCATCCCGGGCATAATTGCCGCTTTGGGAGCGGTTTTCGGCTTCTTTTGCGGCGCGGACAGCGTTATCAAATATCGCGAGCGGTCAGTGACGGCGATCATCGCCACGATCATCGGCCTGCTGATCCTATTCTTCCTGGTCGGGGAATTCACCATGCCTCATTAACAGCTTAAAATCCGGGCCCTGGGCACGGATTTTAAAAATTGTGCTACAATCATCTCAATAATCCATAAAGAAAAAATATGAAAAAACTGGCCCCAATAGCCCTGCTTTTGCTCCTAGGAGGCGGTTGTTTTTCAACAACGACTGAAACACGTACGGAACAATCTTACACAGTCGATGAAGATACTGGCGAGATCACTTATATCGATGAAAACGGCGCGCCGGCGATGACTGACGATCCGACTGA
>JBDRDZ010000118.1:0-3541 GCA_043820165.1 Patescibacteria group bacterium | reverse complement strand
GAATCGAACCTGCAACTAGGGTTTTGGAGACCCGCGTGATACCACTTCACCACGCCCCTATATCTACAATTGTGTGTCAAATTGTACACCATTTTTGACATTTTTGCAAGCCTGGAGGGTAAAACAAAATCACCCCGCAATTGCAGGGTGATTTTGTATTTGACTTAGAAGACTAAAGTGCCGCCGCTGACTGGAAGATTTTTAAGTAGATAAGCTGAAATATCTTGCATATAGCCATCGGTCCAGATGAATGGATTGAATGGCGGTAATTGTGGAATGTCGACTCGGATAGCGTCGTCATCTGCTGAGCTGGCGCCAGTCGTATCCATGTAAAGTGCATATGTGTAGGTAACACCAGCTGGTACATTCTCCGGAGTTGATAGATTCAGACGGGCATTACCGAGCATTGTTGACCCGTTGGCGCATTCCATTAGGCCATCGTTCATAACCCAGTCAGCATCGGAATCGAGCAGATCGGCCGGGCCACCAACTGTAAGATTGTAAAAATCAAATTTCGCTGCGTCACCAAGTTGGCTGCAGGTATTCCAGCCAGTTCTAGCGTTATCCGAAGTCGAAAGGTTAAACAGGATTTCGTCAAAAGAGATTGTTCGAGAAGCATCTGCTGAAACGTTAAATCGGAAAACTTCTTGAACACCAGGAATAAATGCTCCAGAAGGCGAGCCAGCAGCTAAACTAATTGTTGGTTTACTGGCGTGAATACGCATATGGTTGGCGTTGCGGTAGGCATTGAGATCGGTTTCATCTAGTACGTTGCCAGATGTTTGACCAATGGCTCGAAAGCCTCCGGTGACAGCATTAAAATTGACTTGGAAGTCATCACCACTGTCTGGACCATAAAGACCAATACCACTTGGGCCATCGACATAAACAGACAGTTCAGCATTATCATCAGCTGGCACGTAGAAATAATTAACTAAGTCGAATGTTACTTCTCCGTTATTGAACAGGGATGTTTTCGTAACCAGATTTCCGTTAATGTCAGGATATTCGATTGTGATAGCGTCAGCCGCCTGGTCGCTACCGCGATTTTCTCCAAGGTCAGCACAGTTACCATTGTCATCTACAACAGTAGTAACGCAATTGCTAAAAGTTAATCGATTAATGAGCATGCTTTCGTATTGGGCATCAAAACGGTATTGCGCGACTTTCACATCTTGATCATTGGGGACAATGATTTGCGAATTAGGGCTGGCACCAGGAGTGTTTACTGATAGCACGCCATTATCAACTTTAGTGATCTTAATATTTTTACCATTAGGATTGATGCCACGAGCGTATTTTCCTAACGTAATTGCACGACCGATCAGTAGATCGCCGGTATTTGCATCCATTGCCGAGATGTCAGTTGACGCTGCAATATCAAAGGTAAAGAAATCTGGATCGCCACTTGTAGTGGCGACATTGAAAATGTCGCATTCAAGTATCGCTTTAAATCTAACTCCCATAAAGACTGAGAAGTTATCATCAAAGCTAATCATATCATTGGCATCAAGCGACTCTGGCCCACTGATAAGGGCACCGGTTTGTGAATCTTTCAATATACATGATGAAATTACATCTTGAGCTCGAATATCATTATCAAGTGGCATTGCCGCATTATCATCGCCTGTAAATTTAAAGGCGATTGATTCGACATCAACATCAATACGTCGAGCAACAAATTCCATGCCGAGCATAGCGACATCATTTTGACCTCGAACGATAGTTTGTGATGTTGGTGGTCGGGAGTTGATAACTGTCAGCCCTGGCACAACTTTGATTACTCCACCAAAAGCCGCTAGGGCAAAAGCAGCAGTCACGATAGCCGACACGGCGACGATGACTTTGGTTGATGTCTTAATCTTGGTCTTAGCATGAGTTTTTGTGCGAGATTTTGTAGGCATAAAAAAGAATATAAATTTGAAAATATTATACGTTTTTTGGGGAATATCCTGAAAAAGTTATTCAGGATTAGCTGAGTTGTTTATTAACAAACTTCCAATTAACATGACTCCAGAACCCTTCGATGAACTTGGCACGATCATTACGGAAGTCGATGTAGTAAGCATGCTCCCAAACGTCGAGCGTTAATAAAGGAGTTTTATCAGTCCCGGCCGGGGTATCTGCATTTGATGTTTGAATAATCTCGAGCTTGTCACCGTTTAAAACCAGCCAAGCCCAACCTGAGCCGAAGAGTTTTAGTGACGCATCGGAAAATTGCGTCTTAAATTCATCGAACGAGCCAAAATCACGGTCAATCATCTCTGCAATTTTGCCATCTGGTGTCATCGTCTCTGGTGAAAGACAATTCCAGAAGAAGCTATGATTAAAATGTTGAGCGGCATTGTTGAAAATCGTCGGGTTATCACGGTTGCCCGAGATCACTTCCTCGAGCGATTTATCGGTCCACTCGGTTTCAGCTACAGCATCGTTTAGTTTCTTCACATAGCCGGTGTGATGTTTGCCGTAATGAAAATCAAAGGTTTCTGCCGAGGTCCAGTCAGAAAAAGAATCTTTTTGATAGGGAAGTTCAGGTAATTCAAAAGTCATAAAAATTGATTAAGCTTAGAAATCAATTGTATCAAAATACCCCACAAACAAAAAACCCATCCCGAGCGAGCGTAGCGAGTCGAGGGATCTCTCGAAACTACGTAGGATGAGTTTTTAAATCTGATATTACGCTGCTGCTTTCATTGGTTTTGCCGGAGCTGAGCCAGCAAGTGTTCGATAAAGTCCAGCGCAAGCAACAAGACCCATCGGGATAGTCACTAAGGCACCGACAAACAGTGCCAAGAAGCCGAGTTGCATAACTGTACCGATGACCATCAAGAAAGCGAAAACGTCCCACTTGAGTCCCATCGTTGTTTGACTGCTAAGTTTCAAGGCTTCGATTGGGCCCATGTTTTTATCTGCTACGTAGAAAGGAGCTAAGTAGAACTTAGTCATCCAAATGTAGCCAGGGAAGATCAGTAAGAAGAATCCACCAACGACAATCAACATATAGAGGATTGTCACTGCCAGGTAGTTGAGGAATTTATCCCAATTGGTCCAGAGCTCCATAATAGAAACGTCTTTTCCGTCAGCAACTGCCAGAAAAATTCTGGTCATACCAACTCCGACGAGTGCCATTGAAACAACATAATAAATAAAGGTAAGCAGAGCGAAAAGCCCTACAGCTTCAAGTTTACCCCCAATCCACATGAGAATAAGGGCTGGAACAAAAATTGTGAGCATCGCAAGAACATAGGAACCGATAAGAATCAAAAGCTTTTGGAGCGTCTTGCCCCAGGCGTCTTTGATCAAGTCGCCATCACTAAACATTTTTACTGCCATAGTAAAAGATTATTATTGAATAAGTTGCTTTTATTATCTCAAAATCACTGTCAAATCACTAATAAGATGTTAACACCCCTTATGTTTGATGAAATTTTTGGATAAAAAATTCGCCGCAGACGTCAGATGACATCCGCGGCAGCGGTCAGTAGAGCTCTTCGTAGAGGCCGCAGGCTTGACGCTGGACGAGCGAACCTGCGTCGTACTC
>JBDRDZ010000117.1:0-6370 GCA_043820165.1 Patescibacteria group bacterium | reverse complement strand
CTAATAGTTCATCGAGGTGTTCGAGCGGTGAAACTTTGATGTTGCCAGCAACAACAGTTCGATCATCAGCTAACTCAAACATCTCGCCAACCATTTTTGTGGTCGTCGTTTTACCTTTTGTACCGGTCACAGCTACAACAGGATATGGACAGAAACGAAAGAAGAGACTGACATCTGATTCAATGGAGACACCTTTTTCTTTTGCAGCTTGAATAAATTCTGACTCGCTTGGTACGCCAGGATTCTGCACAACGCAATCAACGTCAGTAAAATCTTCCTTACGATGTTCACCGAGGATAAAAACTGGCTGGTAGATGGTGCGGTCAGGAAACATTTGCCGATATTTTTCATACCATTCCATAACCAACGACATCGATTCTTCCAGTTCCTCCTCACTTTTTAGATCAGTGATGAGTGTCTGCGCCCCGTGACGCATTAGCCATTTTGCAGCACCAAGTCCGCTACCTTGTTTATAGCGACCCAGTCCCATTACTGTGACGATAGCGTCTTGAAAATTTTCGATTTTGTTTAGATCCATATGGAGGATTATACCGCTTTAGCTTCGACAGACAAAGTTTTTCCATCTTTAAAGCGATGATAATTGTAAAATTCTTTAACAACTTCGATCAATAGGAGCTGAACAAAAGCCAATGCGATGATGACGACCCACTCCAAAGGCGTCAGAGTTGTAAACTGGAACAACTCCCGTAAAGGTACAATAACCAATGGAGCGAATTGCAAAGCGAAGCCGAGTAACACACCACCAATCAAGAATTTGTTTTCAAACGGATTGGAACGAAAGACACTGCTGCGGAACTTGCGAATCGCAAAAACGTAGAAGAGTGAATCAACTCCTAAAGCAACGAAAACGAATGTTCTAACTTCCTCGATTGACACACCTCGACCTAAAAGATAGAAAAAGATAGTAAAAAGCAAAAGATCGGTAAAAATCGCAACAATGAAAATGAGCACCTTCATTTCAGTATTAATAATGCGTTCACCTTCTTTGCGTGGCTTGTCCTTCATCACACCTTTTTCACCAGGTTCAAAAGTCAAAGCGACGCTCGGAAAGCCGTCTGTAATCAAATTAATCCACAAAATTTGCGCTGGTAAGATTGGTAACGGAAAACTAAAGAGCAGCGCGCCAACAACTAAAATAATCTCGGAAAAACTGTCTGACAATAAATAAACGACCAACTTTCTAATGTTGTCAAAAATAATGCGGCCTTCACGCACCGCACTGACAATTGTTTTAAAATTGTTATCAAGTAAAACAATTTCAGCCGTCTCCTTAGCAACCTCTGTGCCAGAGCCCAAGGCAATACCAATATCAGCCGCCTTCAGGGCTGGAGCATCGTTAACGCCGTCGCCGGTCATAGCGACAGTTTGACCGCGGCGTTGCCAGGCTTTGATGATGCGCAATTTATGTCCAGGCATGACACGGGCATAAACATAAATTGAATCGACTTTTGCAAGCAAAGTTTCATCATCCATATCGTCAAGCTCTGCACCAGTAACAATGCCATTATTTTCGATGTTCAATCCAGCTTTCTGAGCAATTACTCGGGCTGTTTCCGGGTGATCACCAGTAATCATAACTGGAATCATACCGGCTTCTCTCGCTTCTTTTATAGCAGCCGCGGCCTCTTGACGCAAAGGATCACGCAGTCCGATAAAACCAAGAACTTCAAGATCCTTAACGTCTTGTAAGCTAAAATCTGACGGACGTTTTTCTTGTTTTGCTTGCGCAACCATCAGTACCCGTAAACCATCTTTAGTCATGTCTTGATAAACGTGTTCTAGATCCTGACGCTTTTTTTCACTGAGATCCGTGTGTTCGATTAAAACGTCCGGTGCACCAATGGCGAAAATCATGATGCCGTTACGCGTATCATAAAGTCTGGCAGCAAATTTAATTTCGGAATCGAAAGGAATCTCGGATAACAAACGATCGTCATCAAAACGAAGTGGCCCAGAATATGATTGAGTATAACGAGCCAAAGCCGTTTCAGTTGGGGAACCGATAATTTTTTGTTCACCAGTCTTCGGATCAATTTCAAAATCAGCCGCATTGGCAAGTAAAACAACTCGACGCAGTAAATCTAATGACTGATCGTTATCGGCATTAGCATCAATCTTGCGACCGTTGAGTCTGACCTCGTCAACAGACATGATACCTGTGGTCAAAGTACCGGTTTTATCAGCGCAGATAACCGAAACGCTACCTAAAGTTTCAGCAGCGATCAAACGACGAACCAAAGCCTGGCGCTTCAAGATACGTTGCATGCCAATAGCCAAAATCACTGTAACGCCGACGACTAAACCTTCTGGTACTGCCGAAACAGCAATAGCCACAGCGACCTTAAACATCTCCACGGCTTCATGACCACGAAAAATGCCAAAAATATAAACACCAACCGCGATTACCAAAATCCAAATACCTAATATCCGAGCCAGTACCTTTAATTGTCGTTGTAGGGGCGTGTCTTCATCCTTAACATCAATAACAAGCTTGGTGATCCGGCCGATTTCAGTTTCAAGCGCTGTCCCAGTAACGATAACTTCGGCCCTGCCATGCACGGCAACGGTGCCAGCAAAAACCATGTTTTTCTGGTCCGAGGCCAAAGCCCCCAGCTCGATCACTTCGGTTTGTTTTTTAATCGGTAGTGATTCGCCAGTTAATGCAGATTCATTGGTTTCAAAATGCTGCGAGGAAATAATTCGACCATCAGCAGTAATTTTATCGCCCATTGAGAGCAACATGATATCGCCCGGAACGACATCGGCTGCCTGAATAATATAAATTTGACCGTTTCTTCTAATCTTTACCTCTTGGGGCAAATATTTTTTCAATGCCTGAAGAGAGCGGTCGGCTTTATATTCCTCAAAAAATCCAAGAATGCCATTCATTAGTACTGCTGCCATGATCACAGTGACATCGAGCCACTCAAGGAGAAAGCCGCTAATAGCTGCCGCAACAATCAAAATAATCATTAACGGACCGAGAAACTGGGAAAATAAAATCTCCAACACTGGACGTGGTGGCTGGCTTGGCAATTGGTTCGGCCCGAATTCCTTCTTTCGCTCTTCAGCGGCCGACGGCTTCAAACCATTTTTTGATGTTTCCAGTTCAGTAAGAACATCTTTAACAGAATGGTGGTGCCAAGGAATTGTTTTTGGAACGTGATTTGCCATAGCTAATGACGGCTTGAAATATAAACGCCTTCAATTTGTTGGGTGATGCGATCCCAATTGAATTGAGTTTCAATAACGGCACGAGATTCCTCGCTGCGTTCGCCAACGAGCTCGGGATGGTTAACTAGCTCCTGAAGTTTCTGTCGCAAATCTTCAACGTCAGCATTATGGAAAGTGAAACCGGTATGATGGATAGCTTCCAGATTTTCCGGAATGTCAGACACGAGTGGTGCCAGACCAAAACCCATGGCCTCAAGGACCACTAACGGCAGCCCTTCTGATTCAGACGGTGAGCAAAAAAGATAAGCATTAGCGTAAAGTTGATCCAGAGTTTTGCCAGTCTGATAGCCCAAAAAGTGAATACGATTGTCGCCTCGTGCTAGTTCGCGAAGATTTTTAAAATAAATTTCTGTAAAGCTGGCTGAACCGACAAAGACCAGCTGTTTTTTTGTTTCAACCTGTTTGAAAGCTTCCACTAAATAATGCAAACCCTTTTGTCCGACAATGCGACCAACGTTCAAAACATATCCTTTCGGATCTAAACCAAATTTATCCAGCTCTTTTGAACTAATCACGTTTTTAATCTCCGCACCGTTTGGGATATAAACTACCTGGCGATTAAAGTTTTTCCGACAATAAATCTGCAAGACGTGTGAAACCGTAATACAGTAATGCGGAATCATGACAGCGGCACGTTCGCCAAGAGCTAGGTAGCGCCGAGCAAACCAACCCCATTTTGTGTGAAATTGATCTTGAGCGTGAAACGTCACAATCACTGTAGTGCGAGGCGCGAAAATTCGAGGAATCCAGGCCATGGTAGCTGGTCCAACGCCATGGTAGTGAATGATGTCGTACTTTTGAAATAATGCGTGGACCGATGCAAAAAAAGTGTGAGTAATTGCTTCAAGATGCTTTTTATATATAGTCGGTAAAAATTTGAGTTTGACATTGGAAATCTTGTCTGGTCTCTTCGGAGTATATCTGACTCGAGCGTAAACCGTGACATCGTGACCATAATCAACCAACCGAGTACTGATCTCGGCAACGTGTTTTTCAATCCCTCCGGCGCGTTCGCCTAGAACCATGGTCTTTTGTCCAATCATCGCAATGCGCATGGCCTTATTATACCGTGAAAAAGCCTGAACTGATAGTTTGGGCATTTTTTTTACTTTTCAGCGCGTATATATCTTATTTTTAAGCTAATATTAGCCAAATACTCTTGACAAAAAGGTAGAAATATGCTATAGTGCTATGTCTACGTTCGTTCTCTCTTCCCACCCAACCCAACACCCAGAGGTTGACATGACCCGCAGCCCCATCGACACCGCGATCAACGTTGGTCTCGGAGCCATCATCGGCACCCTGATTTTCAACATCATATTCCTGCCCCTGATCACGCGGAACGTCACCAAGCCGATCGTTTGCATCCCGGCAGAAGCAATCTCATTCAACGATATCGTCGTCTACGAAACCACCGACGGCATCGTTCTGCCCGTTCAGCGTACGGCTGACAACGAGTACTGTGCCTACGCCCCAGAGCTGATGAGCTTCAAGGGCAACTTCCGAGCTCGGAGCTGCAGTGATCCATCCAGTCCAGAGTTCTCAAGCACCAGCTGCTGGGCTGACCTGAGCTCCCTTGTGGATGATGAGATGGTCGAGCGCGACAGACAGGGCTACATACTGCTCGATCCCTGTGGACTCGACTCGGTCGACTGTCCCTACGAGCTCTAGCCCCAGCTTCCGCCCCGCGGCCCCCGGCGCATCGCATGACGCGATGTCGCACCGGGGGCTTAATCTTTTTATGCAATCCGTGTACGGACAGGTCTGTGATCCACTCTGTGCTTGAATGAACGGACAGGTCACAGACCTGCCCCTACACAACTTTCTTCAATTTCTGCTATAATCCCCCACGTTGTTCCTTCCTTTTCCAACCCCAGATTCCTCAGGCAAGATCATGGCCAAACAAAAAGTCTATGTGACAATGATCTGCCCAGATCACACCACTGACCCACAAAACGGCCACGGCGACAGCTACTTCGACGCCCAGGAGATGGCCTTCAAGTTTCACAAACGCAACTACTTTAGTTGCTTGCGTGAGCGGCACGAAATGAAGTGGTATGACACCTCGCCCGCTTTCAAAGACAAGTCTGGGCAGAAAAAAGATTCCTAGGCCTTCCCTCTCCTTGTGGGAGGGCCGTTTAGTTTAGTAAAAAGTTAAAAGTAGAAAGCTTAAAGCTCGAGCTTTTAGCTTTAGACTTTAAGCTTTGAGCTCCTTGTGGCTAATCCGATAATCTGTTTTAATGAACTTAATATGAGTATTGGATACAAAAGTCAGTTAGATCCTAAAAAGCGCTATTTGCAAATTGCTTTAAATAGCACCCTTTCTGACGCTCGGAGCATTATCATGTCACTGCCGCTGAGCGATAGAATTATTATCGAAGCTGGAACGCCATTGATCAAACATTATGGCACCAGTGCTATTTCCAGTATCAGAAGCTGGTATTACCAACGTTTTGCCGGTCTGCAGACGCAAAGCCGCAGCAATGTTGAAATTAGCGGTCTCCTTGGCAATATGATCATGGCTGCCATGGAAAAAAATCAAAAAGTCACTTCCCCGTCGACAAACGCTTTCCAGCCATACATCGTGGCTGACATGAAAACCATGGATCGCGGAGCAACAGAGGTTGAACTAGCAGCTCAAGCCGGTGCCAACGCCGTCGTTGCTCTGGGTACTGCCCCACCGGAAACTTTGAATGCTTTTATTGAAACCTGCGAGGCCAACGGCATCGATGCCATGATTGACATGATGCATGTCGAATATCCGCTGAGTGTATTACGATCACTGAAAAAACCGCCTGTCTGTGCTATCTTGCACCGCGGTGTTGACGAAGAAAATTTCAATAAAGAAAGTCAACTGCCTTTGCATGAAATCCGGCGCATCAAAGGCGGCTATGACATCTTGCTCTCAGTCGCTGGCGGCGATACGCTACGTGAAGTCCAGCGCTCATTCTTTAATGATGCTGACATCGTCGTTGTTTGGAAATCTTTTTATCAAAGTACAGCAGAAACGGCCGAACTCGCCACAAAGTTTTTGCAAGAGGTTAAATAAGACAAACAAAAAATTCACCATCCCGAGCGAGCCGGAGGCGAGTCGAGGGATCTAATCGCTTAGATT
>JBDRDZ010000116.1:0-6131 GCA_043820165.1 Patescibacteria group bacterium | reverse complement strand
CGGTGACGTTGGGCTATTGACCAGTGTTCCAGGTGTTGGCAAAAAGACAGCCCAAAAACTTATCTTGGAACTCAAGGGCGTACTGGTTATGGATGAGCCGATTGAAGATACGGAAACACTCGACGCTTTAATGAGTATCGGTTATGCTCGTAAGGATTGTCAGGAGGTACTGCGTTATATTGAAGGCGAAACACCTGAGGATCGCATTATGTCAGCTTTAAAATTACTAGGTAGATCAGATGGATAAAAAGACCTGGAATAATTATGTGAAAGAACTCGCGCCGCCGTTTGGGGCGTTTTTGCAGTCGTGGGAATGGGGTGAATTTCAAAAAGCCCTCGGACGCAAAGTCGAGCGCATTTATTCATCAACTCAGGAGGGTGACCTTTTAGCTCAGGCTGTACGTATGGATTTACCGCTTGGGCAATATTACTGGCAGGTGCCCAAGGGTCCGATTGGCACTTTGTCTCAGGAGAAAGCACTCGAAGTATTAAGGCAACACCTCGAGGGGGCGGTTTTTTTGCGCTTGGAACCTCCTGTCGAATATCGATTGATGAGAGTCGATGATATTCAGCCTTCAACTACACTGGTGGTTGATCTCAAACAGGACGAAGAGAAGCTCCTTTCGCAAATGAAATCAAAGACTCGTTACAACGTGCGTTTGTCTGAACGGAAAGGGGTAGAATTTAAAAGGGTTGAAGCTGATCGTTTAGATGATTTTTTCCGTCTTATGGAACAGACGACTCATCGAGATAATTTTCGAGCCCATCCCGAGGTATATTATCGAACCATGCTCGAGGTACTGCATAATGGCGAGGTCGATGCCTTTTTAGCTATGGCTTTTTATGAAGATCGGCCAATCGCTAGCAACGTCATGATTGATTTTGATGGTGTGCGTACGTACCTTCATGGTGCAACTAGCAATTTACACCGCAATGTTATGGCGCAATACGGTATGCACTGGCATTTGATCCAAGAGGCAAGGCAGCTCGGCTATAAAGCATTTGATTTTTGGGGGATCGCTCCTGAGAACGCTGATTTTTCACATGCTTGGACCGGCATTACTAGATACAAAAAGGGCTTTGGCGGCAAAGTTCTGGCAGCGCCAGGAACTTATGATTTGCCACTAAAGCACCTTTGGTATTCGACCTATAGTTTTATTCGTGGAGCGAGACGAACCTCATTCACTCGCCATTAGTTTTCGATAACTGCACCTTTGCCTTCGGCGAATTCATCTTGCTCTAGATCGGTGGTTAGACTATCGGTCGTTTTTTGAATCGATATTTTCGTCATCACGTCGGTCGCGCTCAGAGAGCTGCCGGAAATCATTTTAATAAAGGTACCAACATCATCAGGATCTGGTGTAATTGAGATGGCAAAGTTGGCTTCGATGCGAGTAATACTTTTTGGCAAGTTGACGATCGTCCAGGTAACAGAGCGGTCAGCTGGATTGAATGTAATTTTCCCAAGGTCGGTCTGAGCCTGGTCTTCCCAGACAGCGTCAGGAGGCAATATTGCCGAGACTTTTACATCACTCAGATCATGCAGGCTGTTTTCAATGCGCCAAAAAGCGCGATAAGTAGTTTTTTGACCGACTTCAGGTGGTAACGGACCATTGCCCAGCGGGGCTCCTTCGGAATTGAAGTACATGATCTCCGCAGAAAAGTTTGCTTCAGTATTAATCATGATTTCAATCGGCGTCGAGCGCACTGTCATTTCATTAATGGCCGCAGAAGCTACGATGCTAAAGACATCAGTCTGACCACTGCCGACTTTCGAATCAACAGGGAAGGTTAAGTTGAGAATTTGTTTCTCGTTTGGCAATAAATCTTTAATTGACCACTTCACACCATCTGATGTTATATTTCCGCCATCAAGATCGGCTTGATTCCAAATAATTGGAATTGGTTTTTCTGATTGAAAGTCAAGTAAGACCTCTACGTTCTCGAGCGGGTCACTGCCGGTATTTTCGTAGGCCAAGGTCATGCGGAGTTTATCGTTTAGATCGACGGAGACATCTTGGGTTGAGCCGTTGGCAACAATCTGTAAATCAAAGTTGGTGCCCATGACGTCCGTGAAACCTTGGGTTATCTCTTGCGTCAAGAAGCGCTCCTCGGAAATGATTCCGGTTGTCAGATCAAAATATTGGAATCCTTCAGCATCAGCTGCAAAAGAACCATTAATGGTAATCTCAACAATTTCTTCTGGTTCAATTTTTTCAATTTTCCATATTGGTGAGAACCCGGCTTGAATTTCTGGTTCGCTTGATTCTAAGAAAAATCCGTCCGGAATATCTAATCTAGCCTCGATATTTTCAAAAGCTACCTTACTTCCATTGGTCAGTTTAATTTTATAATTCAACAATTGACCCGAGGTCGCTTCTTCTGGCCCTTCGAATTCAGCCGTCAGATGGCTATCCAAGGTCGAGATATAAACTGTTTCAATATCTTGAAAATCAGCATTAAAGTTTGATGGCCGGTAGTTGGCAAATACCTGAACAGATGTGCTGGATGGTGCTTCAGCAATCCAAATACCGTCAATGATAATTTGACCATCAGACCCAGCACCAAGGGTGCCAATCTCCCAAACCAAGTCTTCCTCGTTTGATGGCATTGGGTTCATTGTTTCGATGTGGAAGCTAGCAGGGATGCGAGCATCAATGGAAAGACTGGCAATAGGCAAGACAGTTGGATTTTCATATGCGATTTTTATGGTTGCCTCTTGTCCACTTATTAATTCTTCACTAACATCGATGGAAACATTAAATTTTGCTTCCTCTTGAGGAGTAAAGTATTTAGTGTAAACGAAAAATCCGGCCCAAGCTGTAAGGGCGATGACAAAAAGAGTGATTACGATTGTCAATAAGATACTTGTTAGTCGTGAGCGACCCCGATCAAGTCTAGAAAAATCAACTTTTTCTTTGCCGTAAATTTCATTCAAGCCTTTTTGAATAACATCTTCGTCTTCAGGGAGCATCTCTCGTAATTCACGACCCTCTTCTTTAGTCGGTTTGATGTTAGCTTCATCAACAGGGGCATCGTCGTCAATAAAAATTGCGTCTTCGTCAACGACGGTTTCTACTTGTTTATCTGACGCCTGAGATTTGATCTTCTTCTCTTCAGCCTCAGCTGCGCTTTTTTTAGGCGTCACTTTCCTTTTACCTTTCTTTTTGGTCATAGACTAATTTTTCTGACGTTCCATAAGGAAACGAACAAATACATCTTTTTGGTTGGTCAGAGCGATTCCGATATCTTCCTGTAGACCGGTGTGTGAGCTCCAGACAAGATCGAGTGATTCAGGCAGGGTTGCTCTAATAACCGTTTCTCGAGTCTCGACTCCCGGCTGCTTTTGGATAAAGATAGTATAGGTTTCCAGATCTTTGAAGCCAAGACGCTCTTTAGCTAGTTCTAGTAGATTTGATTGCGCTGGTTCAGCAGCTAAATTGAACGGCAACTTGTAGACAAATTTAATTTCCTCAAGTTCACCTGGTTTTGTTTGCATCCAGTTACCAAAGACGGTTTTGCCGCTTTCCGTCCAGATATCTGTACCACTGACCGGATCTTTTGTTGCATCCTTGAAGATAAGGGCAAGATCTTCATCATCCATAAGATCGAGTTCTGATTCTTCAAACAGCTCTTCTGGTGGAATCTCGAATCCGGAAGCTTCAAGCAGCTGGCTGCCTCTTGGTACATATAGTCGAAGATAATCGACATTATTTGCTCCTTCAAATATGGCAGTCTTTAGTCCGAGATGTTCTTTGGTGATAGTCACCGTATTGATAATTGAACCGTCTTCAGCTACATCGATCTGTACATCAATATCCTGGTTGATGACCGTATCGGTTTTACCACCGCCGAGGTTGGTATTTACGACCATTAGATAGTCATTCGCAGTTTGTTTGAGTGAACCGCTCCACCCCAGACGCTCCATATCTGATTGCAAAGCATTGCTTTCAAAGAAAACGAGAACATCCTTCTCGACCAAGCCACTACCAACAACGTCGAGCACTGACAGTAGGGTGGTCATGTCAGCGCCTTCAAGCTTTTCTAAAAGTTTAGGTGCCAGGTCGCCAATAAATTGTTTTGGTGCGTCCTCCTTACGTTTGCTGTCTGGATCATCGTAATCTTCATATTCAAATTCGACGATTTTTTGAGTTTCAAATAAGAAGTTTTCACTATCAATCACACGATTATACTCAGGCATGTCGATCGGGCCAACGATTTCTAATAAATCAGGCATCATTGTGGCATTGATAGCGATCACGCCATCAACAGTTGGACCGCCCGCTGCTTCATAAAACTCGAGCATCTTTTTTGCCGAACTAGGGAAGTCTGGGAACCAATTGGCATCATGAAATTCCCAGCGTGGATTGATTAATCGCATCGGTTCAGGTGCGAGTACAAAAGACGATAGTTGTCCTTGTACATCGTAAGTACCACCCTCTGGAATATGAATTGATTCGATTTCACCATTTAAGACATCCATCTCAGCAAAACTACCGGCAAAACCTCCGGTAGCCCGGAGCTCAGTATTATTTTGGAAGACAACCAGATAACGCATTTTTCGTTCGCCACCAAGAATTGTGGTGATGGCATCGGAGAACTCTAAGAATTCAACCATCGACTCTTCTAAATGCGGAATGCTAATTTGAAGTTGTTCAACCACATCTTGATAATCAGCCGGCACGACTGTTGAGTCAACTTTTCGTAGAGCCAATGTTGCTTCTTGAACTTGTGGTAAAGCGGATTCGATGTACGCGCGGAGAATTCTTAGTTTTGTGACCATGTCTAGTGAACTTTGTTCAGTAATATCTGATCCAGCTGTTGCTAGTTTGCCGGCTGCCTCAGATAAATTACGTCCAGCAGTTAAAAGTCCGGCAACAGAGTCGTATGTTTTATCAGTTTGTGGAATGACGTTTACAATTGCGGCAATACTAAGATTGAGCGACTCGAGTGAGGACTCGGCTTGAGAAAAATCTTCCGAGGCGCGAACAAAATCGTCGCTGGCCACATCGAAACGGTCAGTCTCAAGCGCCTGAGTACCGCGGAGCAAGTTGTCGATGGCTGAGCGACCAGTCTCAGTAATGTCAATTGATTGGGCACGAACACCACCCATGGTTTGCATCGCCTGCAAGGGTAGAACAACAGCAAAGGAAAGAATCAGAAAAGCGGTTATTGCTCGTAGTTGCGGCGTGCCAAAAATTGGTAGTTTAATTCGAATCAGCGGTCGTCGTTGCTTTTTTGAAGAGCTGTCAGTTTCCTCTGACAATTCAAGAGACTTGAGAAGCTCGTGAGCGTCCGGGGTTTCAAACTCGTCTTCAACATCAACGAGCACTTGATCGTCAAGATCGTTCTCAGTTGGCAAATCAAGCTTAACTAAATTAGATATGAATTCTTCTTCTCGATATTCTTCAATAAGTGCTTCTCGAACTTTACCTGTTGGTACGACCTGAGGAATGCTCGAAGCTTCCTGAAGTATAGACTGTGTCTCAATAGATTTATTTTCAGCTGTTATTTTTGATTCAGTAATTTGAAAGTCACTTTGACGCAACTGATTCATGAGCTCATTGCGTCCAACTGATAGATCATTATTTTCGGCCTCACTCGAACTAATTGAAGTGTTTTCATCAAAGTTGTCATCAAATGCAAAATTTTTGGCGATACTTTCAATATTTGGTGATGCTGCCTTTTCTATTGATCTTTCTCCGCGTGACAAATGAATGATGTATGGTGAAAGTGGAGCATTTTGATTGGTGTGAAGTCGCGGTTTTGATTTTTGGCTATGAAGAATGCCTTGGTGTTTCAAATTCGCTGGCAAAGCTTCGTCGTAAAGTTGAGACACATTTGGTGTCTTTGGCTGAAGTTTCTTTTTTTGGTTATTGGATTCCATGTTAATTTATTTCTTTTTACGACCACGGTGCAAGCGAAAATTTTGGTAGACATCCAAAGTTTTTTTCGCAGTTTTTTGCCAGGTGAATGAAGCTGCCTGTTTTTCGCCGATAGCGATGTTGCCTATAAGAGGACTTGGGGACTTTATCGAAAGCATCATTATTTTTTCCAGTGCTTCGATATCATCAGGGTCAAAGTAAATGGCCGCATTACCGCAAACCTCTGGCAAAGAGGATGTCTTAGCA
>JBDRDZ010000115.1:0-8985 GCA_043820165.1 Patescibacteria group bacterium | reverse complement strand
ACGTTGTCGCGCTTGGGCTTGCCCTCATTGCGCCCACCGGTGAAGTGGGAGTCGACGCCCAAGATGGGGCGGACGGTGATTTCACGGGTGATGATCTTGTTGGCTGCTTCGCGGATGTTCTTGGACATTGGAACTCCTGTCACTTCGTTTGGGTTGAACGAACTAGACAACTCGTGTCTCTTTCAACGCACAATTGAAGAATTATGCACTTTTAAGACACAAATCTGGTCTCATGGAGACCGGGTAATTTACCACTTTTTCAGGTTTTTGTCAAGTTTAGCCGCACATGAAAAACATCTGATTTTATTGTTTTTTCATAAAAATTGCATATTTTGCAGCTTTTTTTTGACAATATTTGCTTCTTTTCTGAAAACTATCTTAAGTCATCGAGTATTTTAAGATAATAATCCGGTTTTTGCGCGAATCCGGCTCAGCCCCGCCGGATAAGCCTTCAGGCGACAACTCCGGCATAGCGGAGCTTATCAGAAAGCTTCTTTCTTTTCCCCGGTTTTGAGCTTTGCCAAATCCCGCCCATGGCGGGACTCCGCCAAAGTGAAACGACGGCGGGGGAAAACAGGGTCTGGAGGTCTGGAGGAGTCGAAACGTAGTAAGGAATGAACTGCTTCATTCCGAACCGTTGAGACGGGAAAGCCGATGTTCACGCAGTGAACCGGCGAACCCTGAAGCGCCTCCAGGAGGAGCATGCGAATATAGATAAAATTTATGATATAATCAGCCCATGCCTGCTGACTTTTCCTCGATAATCGGCCACGAGGCGCAAAAGCAATATTTGCGTCGCATTTTAGATAATCAGGCATTGGCTCACGGCTACTGTTTTTCTGGTCCGGCTAATTTAGGAAAAACAACTTTGGCACGACTTTTAGGCGCTGAGATATTAAGCGTTGATGTCAAAGAATTGGATCAGCATCCGGATTTTCGGACAGTGAGTCAAATGGTTGATGAAAAAACTGGTAAAATACCGAACACAATTTCAGTCGAGACAATTCGCAGTATCAGATCCTGGATGACTTTGACATCGATTACTGGTGGTCGCAAAGTCGTTATCATCGAGAACGCTGACCTGATGACCATTGCAGCTCAAAACGCACTCTTGAAAACTCTGGAAGAACCAAGCGGCGAGGCCTTGATGATCTTGATCGCTTCTGATGCAGAAAGGCTGTTGCCAACGATTATTTCCAGAGTGGTTCATTTGCATTTTTCACGAGTGCCTCGAGAAACGCTGTGCGATTATCTTGACTCACAAGGTCAGAAAAAAGAAATGGCTCACGCTTTAGCCGGTGTCGCTGCTGGTCGCCCGGGTTTAGCTGTTCGGTTATTAACTGAAACAGTTCGCGAGGATCACCTGCGCTTGAATCAGGAAGCGCTGCAATTTATCAGCAACCCTTTAGCGACTCGAATGAAAAACGTTCAAGATTTAACCAAGGAAGCTCAAAAAGATCCGGAAGTTTTAACCAGGACGATCCAAGTTTGGCATCACTTGGTTCACGATGCACTTCTTTCCAGTCTTGATTGTGGCCGTGCTTTTATGTCAGCTGAGCCTTCTGTGGCTGTTGAAGACGTTGGTAAAACAAAATCACCACATGATTGGGCTCGGGCTCTGAATGCTTTGTCTGATGCTCAAAATGCTATCAATCAAAATGCTAACCCAACAATCGCGCTTGAGCATTTTGCCCTTGCTATTTAAAATCAAAATTTTGAAATAATTATTTATGAAAACAGTTAAAAAAATATTTTTACCTGCCTTAGTACTAATTTTACTTGGTCAGGGTTGCATGTTCGGCGAAAAAGAGGCTCCACTCGCTCCGGACGGCGGTATGTGGCAAACAGAAGACGCTGGACTGACCTGGACGCAGCTTGATTCACTACCAGGATCAACCGACATCGGTACGATTTCTGGTGTTAATATTTCTGCTTTTGAAATCGATCCTTCCGATAAAACAGCTTACTACATTGGGACAGAACAAAACGGCATGTTTTATTCCATCAACAGCGGCAATGTTTGGCAGCGGCCGGAAAGTCAAGACGTTCGCAATGGGTTTATTCGAGACATCGAAGTTGATCCAAGAAATGTCTGCACGATTTACGTCTTACGATCATATCAACTTTTTAAATCAACAGATTGCAATCGTACCTATGAAGCGATGTATTCTGAAACACGAGAAGATGAGCATTTCACCTCGTTAGCGATTGACTGGTTTAATCCGGATACGCTTTACCTGGGAAATAGTGCCGGTGAAATTTTACGTAGTACTGATAATGCCAAGAATTGGACAAGAATTTACCGACTGAGTGATAAAATTCGCAGTGTTGAATTGAGCAATAAGGACAGTCGGATAATTTTAGTCGGTACTGGTGATCGAGGTATATACAGGAGTCCTGACGCCGGAGAAACTTGGCAGCATTTCGAAAAAGAGATCGGCGCGGAATTTAAGGATTCAGATATTTTTTACAACTTTGCACAAAATCGTGATGGGTCAGTGTTGATCATGAATTCAAAATACGGTTTATTACGTTCTACTGATGCTGGTGCAAATTGGAATTCAATTCGTCTAACCACTCCTCCGGGTGATGTCCGGATCTGGGGCGTCGCCGTTCATCCTGATAATCCAGACATTCTTTATTACGGCACCATGGGGATAATATATTCCTCGAGTAACGGTGGTGAGTCTTGGGCAACGCAGGAGATGCCATCAACTAGAGCGTCTAAAATTATGTCTGTCCATCCAGAAAAAACCGATCGTTTAATAGTTGGTTTTGCAGCCATCGAGCAATAGTTGAGCGGGTGGGGGCTCGTTGACGACGAGCTCCGCGACACATTGACGTAGCGCCTATTTTTTGGCAACATGAATGGACAATTAATATATTCAAAATCAATATATAAACAGAATAATATGACGTTAATTGATGATGCAAAGCCGCAATTTCAAAAAACGATCGATCATGTGGCGCATGATTTAGTTCAGATTCGCACCGGCCGAGCTACGCCGGCTCTTGTTGAGGATCTCGATGTTGAGGCCTATGGCGTCAGACAACCGTTAAAAGCTTTGGCATCGATCTCAACACCTGATGCCAAGACAGTGCAAATCGAACCCTGGGACGTCTCCAATGTGAAAACCATCGAGTCGGCTATTCAAAAATCAGATATTGGTATCATGCCAAATGTTGATGGGAAGACAATTAGATTAATTATGCCGATGATGACTGATGAAACCCGACAGCAAATGGCGAAGGTTGTCAAAGAAAGATTGGAGGATGGTAAGATTTCGGTTCGTCAAACTCGCGAAGAAGTAAAAAAGAAAATTGAAAAAGAAATTGATGTTGAGGACGAAAAGCATCGGCTACTCGAAGCATTAGATAAAGAGGTTAAAGATCTGAACAATCAGATCGATGAGATGGGCAAGAAAAAAGAAGATGAAATCACTCAGATCTAATTATGGACAATCAAACAAGTAAGTTAGAAAAAATCGTGTCGCTAGCCAAGCGACGCGGTTTCGTTTTTCCGTCATCTGAAATTTATGGTGGTTTTGCTGCAGTTTATGACTACGGCCCTTTAGGTGTTGAACTGGAAAAAAATATCAAAGATGTCTGGTGGCGAAAAATGGTTTACGAACGCGAGGATGTTGTTGGACTGGATTCGAGTATTTTTATGAGTCCGCGAGTTTGGGAAGCTAGCGGTCATGTTGGTGGTTTTTCTGATCCTTTGACTGAGTGCAAAAAGTGTCACACGCGCAGTCGAGTCGATCATCTACTCGAGGAAATCGGTGTCTTTGCTGATGAAAAAATGTCCGAAGAGGAGATCAATAAACTTTTTGAAGAAAATAGGGCTAAGATAAAATGTCCAAAGTGCGGTTCAGGCGATTTTACAACGGCGAAAAGTTTTAATTTGCTCGTTAAATCAAATCTAGGTAACTTTACTGGCGATTGGGACGAAGATCCAGTTTATCTTCGTGGCGAAACTTGCCAAGGGATTTATGTTAATTTTAAAAATGTGCTGGACTCGTCGCGAGTCAAGATCCCTTTTGGTATTGCTCAAATTGGGAAAGCTTTCCGTAACGAAATCACAGCTCGGCAGTTTATTTTTCGAACTCGCGAATTTGAGCAAATGGAAATGCAATATTTTGTCCATCCAGACGATTCGGCAAAGTATTTTGAGGAATGGAAGGAACGTCGCATGCAATTTTATTTAGACTTAGGTATTGCTAAGGAAAATCTTCGCTGGCACCGTCACGAAAATTTGGTTTTTTATGCCAAAGATGCTTACGACATCGAATACAATTTTCCATTCGGCTGGAAAGAGCTCGAAGGTGTTCATGCTCGGGGTGATTATGATTTAACACAACATAGTAAACATTCGGGACAAAAGCTAGAATACATTGATCAGGAAAAAAACGAGCGTTACACGCCACACGTTGTTGAAACTTCAGCCGGAGTTGGTCGATCGTTTTTGATGTTGATGTCAGAAGCTTACACTGAAGAGGAAGTTGATGGTGAAACGCGAGTTGTTATGAAGTTTACGTCAGAACTTGCGCCATACAAAATAGCCGTGTTGCCGTTATCGAAAAAAGATGAGCTGATTGAACCGGCGCGTAAAATTTTCCACCGCTTGATGAAAAAGTATCATGTTGATTTTGACGTCACTCAGTCAATCGGCAAGCGTTATCGCCGTCAGGATGAAATTGGAACGCCGTATTGTGTGACGGTTGATTTTGAATCACTCGAAGACCACGCTGTCACCGTGCGCGATCGCGATACGATGAAACAAGATCGAGTACCGATCGATGATCTCGAACAGTATTTTAAAGAAAAGCTATCATAAAATATGTCTCGTGGTGAATTCGGTCCAATGAACGAACGCTTGTTTACGCAAACGTGCAAAGAATATGAAGAAAACGAAAATTTGGATGATTTGTATAATGGAAGAAGCGTTATGATCCGACATATCGCGTAGCTGATGCTGAAGGACTCGGACCGGCCAATATTGTCAAATCGAGATTAGGTGCTGATGAGCACAGAACTAAGAGAAAAACAAAAAAACGAAAGAAAATTCACGGTGATGAAGATTGGTAGACTAATTTTTAAAGCTTGGCATATTTATGTCTAAACGCGATACTGGATCTTCACCTCCGGAAGAAGCAGTAAGCCTGGAAAAAGAAAATTCCAGAGAAGAGCTGGAGATGAATTCAAGAGAGTTGCATTAGTAATGGCTCAAAATTCAGAATATCAATATGACGTTGAGGGTCGGATTGATCGTTTAATGGGCAGTTACTTGGCAGCGCGAGAAAAATATTTTGGAGAATCAAGAGAACGGGAACAAGGTCATAGTGGGTTCGAGAAGCTATCAAGACAAGAAACAATAAGAAAAGGACGACGACGAAAACGTCGCAAGCGACCAAAACATAAAATTAGTTATGATGACACCAATGAAACTTAAAAATGGCCTACGCTATCTTTTGGCGCCGTATGAAGGAACGGACGCAGCAACTGTTTTAGTGCTGGTTAAAGTCGGATCTCGCTACGAGCCTCTCAATGTTTGGGGTGGTTCGCATTTTATTGAGCACCTAATGTTCAAAGGTACCACGAAACGACCAAACACGATTGATATTACCAAGACACTTGATCGTTACGGAGCCGAATTTAACGCTTACACTGGCAAGGATCGTACCGGTTATTATGTTAAAATCGCTGGCGATAAAATCAATATTGCGATTGATCTTCTTTATGACATGCTTTTCCATTCAAAATATGAGAGCAAGGAAATGACTCGGGAGAAAAAAGTGATAGTCGAGGAGATTAAAATGTACGAGGAGAATCCCATTATGCACGTTGATGATTTGCTCGAACGGGCGATGTTTGACGGTAATCCACTCGGAAGGGAAATCGCTGGCACAGCAAAATCGGTTGTGCAAATGAAGCGAGCAGACGTTATCAAATATCGTGATCAATATTATATTCCGTCTGAAATGGTTATCGTTATTGCTGGCAAAGTACCGAGCAATGCTGATGAATTATTGCGTGACACTTTCGGCAAGGTCAAACCGGCTAAAATTGAGGCCTCAGCTTATTTGCCGTTTGGTGAGATGCCGGAAAAAAATACGCCAAGAATTGTGCGTCAGGAGAAGAAATTAGAACAGATCCAACTGGCAATCGGTTTCCCAGCCCCAAAACTTGGTCATGAAGATACCTCAGCTGTTCACCTTTTAGAGTCCATTCTCGGTGGAACTATGAGTTCGAGATTGTTCATTGAAGTGCGAGAGAAAAGAGCACTGTGTTACGACGTCCGAACAAGTTCAGATTATTATCAGGATGTGGGGACATTTGTCATTAGAGCTGGACTTGACGCAAATAGATTGACATTAGCAACAAAAACAATTTTTTCTGAATTACGAAAAATAAAAAAAGACGGCGTGACCGCTCAGGAGATTCGGTATGCTAAAGATCATTCAGCGGGTTCAGCTAAGTTACATTTTGAAAATTCATCAAAGCGAGCCTCGTTTATTGGTCAGCAGGAGTTGATGTTAGGTAAGGTGAAAACACTAGAAGAAAAGCTAGCCGAAATCAAAAAAGTATCGGCTGCTGACGTTCGCCGAGTTGCTAATCAAATACTGAATAATAGGAAGATGTCCGTGGCTGCCATCGGACCGTATAAGACAGACGCGGCTTTGCTAAAACAGCTTCCTGTGCTAAGTTAACGACGCAATAATATGAAATACATCATTGGAAATTGGAAGATGCATCTGGGGATTCGCGAAAGCGTAGCACTGGCGCGCGGCGTATTACGCGGCCTGCGCGGCCAAGAGGCAACTCCAGAAGTGATCCTTTGCCCACCATTCACTGCTTTGTCCGAAGTTCACAAAGTACTCGCCCGTTCTCGGGTGAGTCTTGGGGCGCAAAATTGTGGTATCAAGCGAAGTGGCGCCTACACCGGCGAAGTTTCAACATTGATGCTTGAAGATGTCGGCTGCGCATACGTCATTATTGGCCACTCAGAACGTAGGACAATTTTTAATGAAACTGATGAATTGGTTAACCAAAAATTTAATGAAGTTGCTATCTCGAAACTTACGCCGATTTTGTGCGTTGGCGAGCCATTAAAAGAAAGAGAAGCGGGCAACGCTCATCAGTTTGTTGTCAATCAAATTAAAAATGCTTTTATTGACATTCGATTGAAACGTAAAGATAGGTTATTTATTGCCTATGAACCGATCTGGGCAATTGGCACCGGCAATCCAGCCACTGTTGCTGACGCTGTTGAAATGCATCAACTGATTCGCAGCACTGTGCAAAAACTTGGAGTTATTGATGATAGTAATCTTTTAATCTTATACGGCGGATCAGCTGATGGAGATAATGCCTACAATTTTTTGCGGGAGCGAGAAATTGACGGTCTTTTAGTGGGAGGGGCAAGTCTCAAACTTCAGCAATTCCATCAGATAATGAAATCTGGAGGTGAAGTAATTCAGGCTCAACAAGGCTAACTATGTTTTTAACCGTTCTATTGATCATCATTTTTGGGATAGCTGTTATTGCCTTAGTTTGGCTTTTCTCAAAAAAATGGAAACAATTGACAATCATGGATCCATTAACAGACCCAGAATCACAAAGCAAGACGCTAAAATATCAAATCCTTCGAAAACGCGTCGAACGTGCTGGAGAAAAGCATGTGAAAAAAATGCAAATCGGTATGATCGAGCCAGTTGGTCGCGGACTACAAAGTATTGTACGGCGGATTGCCGGAAAACTAACAGCGGTTGAAAGACAGTATCAGAATAAAAAGATCAGCGAGGGAGATGTCGCTTTTGATCCTGAGACGTTAAAACTTTACATTGAAGATGGCAAAAAATTAATGGAGGAAGAAGCCTGGGATCGAGCCGAAAAGAAATTTATTGAAGTCATCAGTCATGATGCAAAAAATGTTGATGCATACGAATATCTTGGCAGACTTTATCTCTATAAGAAGGATTATGGTCTTGCTAAGGAAACTTTTATGTTCCTGAAAAGATTGTCGCCGGAGGATCCGAGCGTGCTTGCTGCCATTGGTGAAGTTGAAGAAAGATTAGGCAATCACGAAAGCGCTCATGAACATTTTAAAGAGGCGCTGAATCTTAGTCCGAAAAATCCAAAGTATCTTGATTTTTATATCGAGACTTGTATCGAGGAGAAAAATTTGCACGAAGCTCAAAGTGTACTCGACCGGCTAATCGAGGCAAATCCAGATAATAATAAAATTGAGAATTTTAACAAGCAGATTGCCGAGCTACGTGAAACAATGCTAGGGTCAGGATCAACAGATAAAAAAACCGGTAGTGTTGAATCCAGCCCTGCTAAGAAAGATGAAAAAAAGAAAAAATAATTGCCGGCAAAACCGGCAATTATTTATTTTGTTTCCTTGTGCATCGTGTGCTTATCACAGCCCTTGCAGAACTTTTTCAGCTCTAGACGGTCTTTGATGATTTTTTTATTCTTTCTTGACTGGTAATTGACTGTTTTGCACTCAGTACACTCAAGTTTTATCAGGTTATCTTGGGACATAATTTTTTTTCAATACGCGACAATATTAAAGGATTTACTGAAAAATGTCAATTATTGGTAAAATACTTGACATTTACGGTATTTTTTGATATTTTATCTTGTCCCTTTGGACTTTTATTATTGCACCTTTTCCAACCTTTTCCCCTGCGGAGGTACTTCATGTACGTTTCTTGTGCTGACAACGGTCACGGTCGCTGTGCCAACGAGTATCACAACACCATGCCGCTGCGCGACGACTGCAGGTGCAAATACGGCCGCGCCTGGTCGAGCGATCCGCTGACCCAGGTCTGCCCAGTTTGCGACGAGCAACTGGTGCCCAAGCACCTCGGTTGTGTTGTGCATCCCGAGTTTCTGCAGGCCCTCAAGGCCGGCGGAGCTCAGAAGCCGCGCATCAAGGCGAACGATTTCGGACTCATTAGCGGGTTGTTCAAAAAC
>JBDRDZ010000114.1:0-20876 GCA_043820165.1 Patescibacteria group bacterium | reverse complement strand
GGTCATGCCGGTACACTCGACCCTTTCGCTACCGGCTTGCTTTTAGTTGCTGTGGGGCGTGAAGCAACTCGTGAGATTAGTGAATACGTCGGGCTCGACAAAGTTTATGAAGCTGAGTTTGTCCTAGGGGCAACGACTGATTCACTAGACACAGAAACAGAGATCGTCATTGATCCAAGTGGACCGGTTAAAAACCTGTCCCTACACGATATCGAACAGGCGATAAATAAACTTACTGGCGAACAAAATCAAATCCCGCCAATGCATTCAGCAATCAAAAAAGGCGGTCAAAAATTATATAAGTTAGCACGACAAGGAAAATCAATCGAACGCGAACCGCGCACAATAATTGTTCACGAATTTAAGCTCTTGAGCAATCCAGAGTACCAAGATGATTTAATGATTGTTCAAGTCACGATCAAATGCTCTTCTGGAACCTATATTCGAGCCTTGGCTCGCGATCTCGGCCGAGAACTGGGCACGACCGGTTACGTCAGATCGCTCCGACGAACAAGTATCGGAAATTTTGCGATTGAAAATGCAGTCATGCTTAATAGCCTAACTTCAGAAAATTGGCGACAATATTCAATAAAACTATGATTTATTGGCTAAGGTTGACGGTGTATTAATTCTGTGCTAATCTGCGTCTGTAATTCATAATGGTAGTTTCAGAACGGAAATCGGCAGTGGTATTCAGTTGGACTTCTCGACATGGCTTATGTCATTTGACTTTAAAAATTGTGAGATTTACTCAAACCAAAAGCAAATCTCACGCAATCTCGTGACAATTTAGCCCTCCACTAAACAGACTCAAGTCTGCCTTTTTACATTTCTGGACTCCAAACCGCATTTATGGAAACAACAATCATTCTTGCCGGCTTTGGAGCTCTTTTGTTTGGACTTTTTCTCGGCTTTGCTGTCCGTAGTCTTGTTGTCAAAAACAAGGTCTCGTCAGCTGAAGCCAGAGCAGAAAAAATTCTAAGCGATGCCAAGATTAAGGAGCAGGAAATACTGCTCAAAGCAAAAGAAAAAGCGTTAAAGATTCTCGAGGATGGAAAACGCGATGAAGCGCAGCGTCGAAAAGAGTTACAAAGTGCCCAAAAGAGACTTGAGCAACGTGAAAATACATTTGATCAACGATTGCTCGAGCTCGAAGATAGAAAAGCAAAACTAGAAGAAGGAAAAATACAACTCGAAACTGCTTTACAGAAAGCTGACGAGTTGCGCGATGAAGCAAAAAATCGTTTAGAAGAGCTGGCCGGCTACACCCAAGAGCAAGCTCGCGACGAACTCTTCCGCTTAGTTGAGGAAGATGAAAAAGAGGCGATCGTCAACCGCGTTCGAAAACTTGAACAAATGGGTGAAGAGGAGGTTGAAAGGAAAGCGACAAAAATCATCTCTTTGGCTGTTCAAAGATTTGCCAGCAGCCATGTAGTTGATGCGACGACCACCATGGTCGAATTGCCTTCAGATGATATGAAAGGTCGTATCATTGGCAAAGAAGGACGAAACATCAAGACAATCGAGCGACTCACTGGTTGTGAGTTGATTATCGATGATACGCCGCAGATGATTATGGTCAGTGGTTTCTCCCCTGTTCGTAGACAGGTCGCAACTCGAGCTTTGGAAATCCTCATTAAGGATGGTCGTATTCAACCAGCGCGTATTGAAGAAGCTGTTGAGGAGGCTAAAAAGGATTTAGCGAAAGAAATGAGAAAAGCTGGCGAGGATGCTCTCTACGAACTCGGCATTCCAGTTTCATCAATTGATCCAAAATTGATTTCAATTCTTGGACGCCTCAGATTCCGTACGAGTTATGGTCAAAATGTACTTCAGCACTCCATTGAAGTAGCACGAATTTCCGGCATGATCGCCGAGGAACTCGGTGCTGACGTCTTTAATTGCAAAAAAGGTGGTCTCTTCCATGACATCGGCAAGGCTGTTGATCATGACATGCAAGGAGCTCACCCTGAGATCGGTTATAACATCATGAAAAAATTCGGCTGGCCAGAAGAGCTCTGTTATCAGTCGATCGCCCATCATGAAGATAAGCCAAAAACTCTTGAAGGTGTTATTGTAAAAGCAGCTGACGCCATTTCTGGTGCCCGACCGGGTGCGCGACGTAGCAGTATCGAAGAATACCTGCAGCGCCTGCAAGATCTTGAAGGCACGGCTACAGAATTCCCTGGTGTTGAGAAGGCTTATGCTATTCAGGCTGGTCGTGAAGTTCGTGTTTTTGTCACGCCACAAGAGATTGATGACTTTGCCGCTTACAAACTAGCTCGAGAAATTGCTAAAAAAATCGAGAATGATTTGACATATCCAGGTGAAGTCAAAGTCACCATTATCCGTGAAACTCGAGTGACCGAATACGCACGCTAAATCCACATCCCTGTATTGAAAAATAGTTCAATCTCAGATACACTATCGCCACTTCATAAATAACGCATGAAATATGAATAAAGCGCTCCTTGCTCAAAAACTCTCTGAAAAATTAGATATTCCAAAAAAGCTAGCTGAAGATTTTATCGCTACTTTTCAAGACGTCGTTACGGATGCATTACAGCATGATGAAGAAGTTACTATCGCTGGATTCGGTACCTTCTCCTCTCGCTTACGAGCAGCTCGCAAAGGTGTTAATCCACGTAAACCGTCAGAGATTATCAACGTGCCAGCTGTTAAAGTTCCAAAATTCAAATCCGGAAAGGCACTCAAGGATGCTTTAAAAGCCAGCATGCACCAATTGTAAAATCAATTAAGACCGCGCTCGAGAACTGAGCGCGGTCTTTTGTTTACGCTTCACGTGGCCGAAATAGCCAAAGCAGAATCACGCCGCCGAGCATAACCGCGCCGGTCACGCTCCAGATGACCGGGATCAGTTCTGGATCGGGTTCTTTGCCCGCCAACAAGACCGAGGCCAGGCCAACTGTGAGCAGCATGCCGAGCGAACCGACAAATGACTTGAGCGATTTGAAGGTCGCTCGATAGCCAGTGCGCACTCGATGGTCAACATAAGATTCAGTCAGCGCTGGGAAAGCACCGCGACCAAGTTCATGGACCATGAAGAACGCCAGCACCAGCAAGACCGGCTGTCCAAGACGTAGGATTAAGAGCGGTAGCGCTATCAGCACGAATGCGCCAACGAGCGCCCTACCCTCTTTTCCTGCCTCGGGTGCAAAACGATGCATCAACCAACCAGCTACAACTACGGCCAGATACATTGGTACCCAGGCGTAACTGAGCTGGACGTCATTGATCATCGTCAAAGCAAACAGCGTCCAGTAAAGGTTGAACATAACAACAGCTCCTGCCAGGAATTGGATCATGACGACCCAACGAAGCTGAACTGATGAACGCAGGTGTCGTGCGCTGAACTTCAGCGCCTCGAATTCTTTCATTCGTTTTTCCGGTTCATTACCTTGCATGTAGACGAGCGCGAAGATGAACATAACCAAGCTACCGAATCCCATCAGCAAGAAGCCGAACCAACGCCCCCAAAGCGCTGCCAGTTGCGCGCCAAGCAACACAGCCAGCAGGCTGCCAACGCCGCCGATCATAGTCGCGCGAGCGTAAACTTTAGTGAGCTGCTCGGTTCTGTCTGGCGCGTCAGCCACCCAGGAAGTCAGGGCTCCGGAGAAGAAAGCAAAGCTAACTCCAACCAGTGCTTCAGCCAACATAACAGCTTCGAAACTTTGCGCCAAGGCGAAGGTGAAGCCGCTGGCCGCGCCAAATAGTGAGCCCACAGCCACTGACCAACCACGCCCCCGGCCGTCAGCCAGCATTCCTGTTGGAAGTTCAGAGAGGATGATCGTGGCCCAGAAGACTCCATTGACCGTTGCTATCTGTGCGTAGGTCAAACCTAAATCCAGACTCAGCATCGGGATGTAGAGCGTGTGTGTTACGCCTGCTGCAGCGTATTTAAGGAACGTGAAGACGTAGTAGGTCCTTGTGGATCCCATATTTTCCCTCCGTTACGAATTAAAACAACCCGAGAGCATTCCCGGGTTGTTTTTGATATTTCAATTGAATTTATTTATTCAAATACAATGACACAACTCGGGAAAAGCAAAAACCGGCCCCAGACATGCAGTCTGTGACAATCTGCTTTTTGTAGTTGTGTAGGGCATTGAATTCCATACGGTACTTTTATAGCATTTTGACTTGTATTAGTCAAATTTAATACCCGACCGGAGTCGGGTTGAGATTCTAAACTGGTTTGGACAGAGCAATCATGATGATCCCAGCGATGATGAGCGACGCACCAGGAATACGCTTTTCGACTGGTTCGCCAAACATATGCCAACCAAGGGTCAAGGCAACCAGGATAGCCAGTGATCGCACCGCCATGACATAGCTAGCGAGGGTCAGTGCCAGACCAGCGTAGAGAAAGACCATGCTCGTTGACCAACAAACAGCTGCGATGCTAACCGTCTCTTTATGCTCCCAGGCTTTCTTGAAGTCAGTCGGATTCTTGAAGGCGGCCAGCATAGCAAAGATGATGCCAAGTGCAAGCGATTCCGCAATCATGGCTACAGCTGGATTTGACTCAGCTACAACCATCTTCTCGAGAGGCACGAGCGGAATGAAGAGCACAACAAACACCAGAGCGTAGCGCGTGCCCAGATCCTTACTCATATTCCTAAACGGTGACAAAATGCCATCTTCAAGCTTATGCATGTGCAACATGTAAGTACCCATCGTAACCACAGCGATACCTACCATGCCGATGATACTTGGCACCTGCCCGAGAACAAGGAACTCGCCGATCATCGTCGCCACTGGAGTCAATCCGATAATCGGAGCGATGAGCGATATCTCCCCTTCTTTGAGAGCGCGAAAGAGAATGTAGATGGTCGTGGCATAGAGCGGGATCGAGCCCGACAAAGCGTAGACCACCTTTATATTAAATTCTGGGACACCGTACCAGGTCAGCATCAGTAGCCCAGTCGGCACGGCGAAGACGAGCATGATAGTCGAAAGTCCGACGTACTCAGGCACATCCTTGAGCATCATCTTGCGAAAAACGTCAGACAGGCCACCAAAGAGGGCCATGACAAGCAGCAGAATAAATGTGCCAAGGCTCATGAGGCCTCCAGATTTAAGGTGCAGACATAGAGCTTAATCAAGGTCAATACAATTGTCAATTTTCAAAAATGTCTGATCGGACAAAAATGAAAACGGGCCATGTATGCCCGCTTTCAAAAATCAATTAACAATCGTTTTATTCCTTCAACCAGCTCTGTACTGCCTCGACGATCGCTTCTGTTGCGATGAGCTTAACTTCATCTGATTCACGTTCTTTCCATTCAATCGATTCTTCCTGCAGAGTTCTTTCTGAAACTACGAGTCGCAGCGGAATACCGATGAGATCAGCATCAGCGAATTTTTCGCCCGGTGACATGTTCTCCCGATCGTCCCACAAGACTTCCGCGCCAGTCTCGGTCAGATCATTGTAAAGATTTTCCGAAACCTCGTCAATTCGGCCTTGAGTTACTTTATCTTTTGATGAAAGTGAAACAATGTGAACGTGATACGGAGCGATCTCACGCGGCCAGACCATCCCCTTGTCATCTGAAAGTACTTCGACCACCGTGCCCATTAGCCGTCCTGGGCCAATACCGTAGCTACCCATAACGACTGGCTGTTCTTTACCTTCTTCATCTTTGTACGTCAAGCCAAGCGGTGCTGAATACTTTGTACCAAGGGTAAAAATATTGCCAACCTCGATCGCCTTTTTCTCAACAAGATCATCCCGCCTAACATCGAGCATTTTTAAAACCTTGTCCTTTAACACTTCTTTATTGATCGCTAACTTTTTCTTTTCATCTAGGTAAATCGTATCTTCGCCAGCTTCAGTCAATGTTTGGAACTCGTGAGAGAATTCTGAAAAAGCACCACCAGAAGCAAAAGTAACATAAGTCTGATCGCCGATGCCACAACGAGTAAAAACATTCATGTATGCCTCTTTGATCTTTTCGTAAAACTCATCATGTTCAGCTTGATCTTTACTAAATGAATATAAATCTTTCATGATGAACTCGCGTGAACGCATAATGCCCGACTTTGCTCGCAGCTCGTTGCGGAATTTGGTCTGAAACTGATACGGATATTTTGGCAAATCGCGATACGAGTTAACGTAACTGAGCATCATCCGCGTCATCGGTTCTTCGTGGGTCCAACTTAGGCCCAATTCAGAATCATTATTCAGTTTAGTCTTAAACCAAACCTGTTCTGTATCTTCTCCCCATCGACCAGTTTTTTCCCAGAGTTGTTTGTCCTGAAGTGCTGAGAGAAAAACTTCTTGCCCACCGATTTTATTCATTTCATCACGAATGACACCCATAATTTTATTTAGCACCCGCAACCCGAGCGGCATGTAAACATAAACTCCGGCCATTTCCTTTTGTATAAACGAAGCTTTGAGTAGTAATTGCGCGTTCTTCGACTTTTCGTCAGAAGGCGTCTCTTTGAGTGTTTTGGTAAATAATGTTGATTGTCGCATACGTTAAGATTATAACATCAGACTAATCTTTATGAGCAAAAGTTGCAAACAAGGTCGCAATCGGTACAGTCAATACAAGAGCTATTGTCCCAGCCAGTGTGCGAATAATTTCCTCTGAAACCAACTCCTCGTTAATGAACCGCATCGTGGTTACACCGTGCGTCGTCATGAATAGTAACAGTAAAGGCATAGCTACACCGACGTAAGCCAACACCAAAGTATTGACCGTCGAGGCAATATGATGACGGCCGACACGCATACTGCGAATAAATAGCTCTTTGCGAGTCAGTTTTGGATTTGCTTTCTTAAGCTCGAGTACAACTTCGCCTTGAGTTATAGCGATGTCATCAAGTACACCAACCGCACCTAGAATTATACCAGCCAACAAAATACCAACCGGCCAATCAAGTTGCGGGTTTTGAAAAAATAAAATTGCTGTGTCTTCTGAGGCGATCCCGGACAAATTCGCAAGGCGAACAAAAACTTCGGCAAAAATCCACACTAGGAATAGCCCGACAACCGTTGAGCTATAAGCGAGTAAACTCTGACGGTTGAAACCATGCGCAACATGCATATTGATTGCCAAAATAACTATCGAGCCAATGATTGTGAGCAGAACTGGATCGTGTCCCTTAATCACCAAGGGAAGAATAAAGCCAAAGATGATCAACATGGTCAAAATTAAACCAACCAAAGAAGCTACGCCTCGCCACAAGCCAATCGCAATGACGACAAGAAAGAATAAAAGCACAATCCAGAAAATCGAGCCGACGCGTACAACATCGACTAAAAATATATCGCTAACTTCCCCGTCTATTTTAATCATCTGCAAGTACACTTTTTTACCTGCTTGAATGTTGTATCGTGAACCTTCCAGTAACGACTGCGCTGTATCGACTGTATAGGTCTGCCCGTCAGCCACTGCAGTAAAAATTACTTGCTGTTGTCCCTCAATGAAATTATCAGACAAGACGTTGGTGACCTTGGCCTTTATTTCAACTGTTTCAACATTGTCTGGAGCCGCAGACGACTCATCAAGTACTGGTGACTCTAAGGGTATTTCAGCCGGCTGATCAAGCACAGCAGCTTCTTGAGCCCAAGCAAAAGAAGGTGCTAATAGCAGTATTAAAACCGTGAAATTAATAAATTTACTGTTCATACCTATTCATAATATCAACAAAGCCATACTTGACAAAATGCAACCTGGGTTGCAAAATGAACTCAGGTTGCATTTTGAACCTGAGTTGCAATGTCTTTATATGCCCGATCACCAATGTACAATACGCCAACTCCTGATCGACAATGGTCTACATCGATCAAAAGATCGCCAGACGATTATTGCTTGTTTTTTTGAACCAAGAGCTTGGAGCTTGGCACAATTAGTCGCAGAATTGCCTGAAACTACAAAATCAACCATATTTAGAAATATACAAATCTTACTGAATAAAAAAATCATTACACAGGTTGTGGTTAGTAATAAACAAACGCACTACGGATTAGCCGACCGCAAACATCATGCCCATGCTGTATGCCCAAAATGCGGAGTCGCAAAATGCATACCCTGCCCTGTTAAAACAAAAACGAAACATAATTTTGAATCTTTTGAAACTTGCTTAAACTGCAAATAATTATGATAAAAGTCAGGCTTCTTGTACTTATCTTTATCTTCTGCGTTATCATTTTTGGCGCGCTATTCTTACTACCACAACGAATGGCAAATGTTGATGTTGAGCATGCTCCGATCGCAACGACGATATATCCACTATACGAGATCGCTCAGAACGTAGCCGGTGATGATCTTGATGTCAGCTATATTCTGCCACCTGGAGCCAGTCCGCACACTTTTGAACCGTCGCCTTCAACCTTACGTGCATTGAACGAGACTATAGTTGTTTATGCTATCGGTTATGGTTTTGATAACTGGGTTGATGATTTAATCGAGTCTGGCAAGGCGGAAAAAATAATTGTTGACCGTGACATTGAAATTCGCGAAGTAGCAGATGACGATCATCATAATGGTGAAGACCCGCACTACTGGCTGACTATCAATAATGCAAAAAAAATCGCCCAAACTATTGCTGATGATCTGATTAATCGCTATCCAGATCTTGCAAATCAGATCAAAGCAAATCTCGATGATTATATTACCCGTCTCGATGCCGCTGATGATCAAATCAGATTAACTCTTGATCCTGTTGAGAACACTAGCCTCATCACATTACACGATGCATGGTATTATTTTGCACAGGAGTACGATTTGAATATCGCTGGCACGTTTGAACCAAGCGCCGGTCGTGAACCAACACCACAATACTTACTTGAACTAACAACAACAATCGAATCAACTGGCGTGACTGCACTATATAGTGAACCACAACTCTCCACTACTACCATCGATGCCTTCCTCAAAGACAATAATCTTATCGTAGCCGAGCTTGATCCGCTTGGCGGCGTATCCGAACGCGAAACTTATATTGATCTAATGCTCTACAATGCCCAAGTCATTGCTAAAAATCAAAAATAAGGACGCAATCAAAGTCAGTAATTTGACCGTGTCTTACGACGAGAACATAATTCTCGATAACCTTAGTTTTGTTATACCGAAAGGTTGTATCGGCGCCATTATCGGTCCAAACGGCTCAGGTAAGACCACTCTCATAAAAGCCATCCTTGATCTGATAAAAATCGACAAAGGCGAAATTAAGGTTTTGGGGACGAATGTCAATGAGGTTCGAGGTAAAATCGGCTATGTACCGCAGCGATTTGCTTTTGAAAAAACTTTCCCTATCACGGTAAGAGAATTTTTCAGCTTGACCATGAACGAAAAGTGTTCGCAAAGCCACTGTGAGGAAAAGCTTAAAGAAGTTGGTTTGCCAATCGAGATTGCACATGAGCAGCTTGGCCATCTTTCCGGGGGTCAGTTGCAGCGGGTCTTGATCGCTCAAGCAATCTTGCGTAATCCGGAAATCTTGATGCTCGATGAACCATCAACTGGCATTGATATCCTCGGTGAAGCGGCTTTTTATGATATTGTTGATCATCTCAATCAAATCCACGGTACAACCATTTTAATCGTTTCCCACGACATCGCCATGGTTTTCAAATCAGTTCAACATGTTATCTGTATCAACCGAAAACTCATGTGTGTTGGTCCACCAAGAACTGCGCTAACACCAAAGAAGCTTGATGAACTCTTTGGCGAGAGTTCACACCTTTACGAACACGATCACGAAAAACACCATGGACATTCTTAGCCAAATGATTGCTATTCCTTTTATGCAACGCGCCCTGATTGCTGGCGTAATTCTTGGCGTACTGCTGGCCAGCCTGGGTGTCATTGCTACGCTGCGCAAAATGGCCTTTTTCGGCGAAGGCGTGGCTCATGCATCTTTGGCAGGAATCGCCTTGGCCATCATTGGAGGCATCACACCACTACCGATTGCCATCGCCTGGGCAATTCTAGTAGCGATCATGATCTTCGGATTGGAACGATCAACCAAGCTAGCCTCGGATACGCTGATCGGCATTCTCTTTTCGGCTAGCATGGCCATTGGTGTAATTCTCATGAATTTTACCCAGGGTTATCAACCCGAATTGTTATCATTTCTTTTCGGCAGCATCCTAACCATCAAAACATTTGACCTGGTCGTTATTGCTCTATGTTCTGTTGTAATTTTGGTCTGGTTTGGATCATCAATGCGTAAACTTGTTTACCTTTCACTAACTGAAGAAAGTGCTGCGGCCAGTGGCGTCAACGTCCCGCTTAATACTTTGCTTTTTTACATCTCATTGGCTGTGGCCACGGTTCTGGGCGTCAAGATACTTGGCATCGTCCTAGTTTCAGCTCTGATCGTTCTACCAGCAGCTACTAGCCGACTGCTCACTAAAACTTTCCGCAGCTATTTTATATCATCAATCATCATTTCGGAAATTGTCATTATCCTCGGACTGATACTATCCTTCATTTACGACCTCCCCTCTGGTGCTACAATTGTTTTAGTTGGAGCTCTCGGGTTTACCTTGGCTGGTATTTTCAGAGAACTTAAAAAATAGACAACAAAAAAAACAACCGACCAAAGCCGGTTGTTTTTTTAATTACATCGTTTTAATAATGAAGTGAGCGGCAATCAAAACAGCTCCAAAAAACATCAGGATCATGGCGACTCGAAGTATTGCACCAGCATCATCGTCATCGCGTAAAAACTGAATAAAAATCACCATAGCAAAACCAACCAGCAATGAAAGTGGCACAAAAAAGAGGACAATTCCTGATAAAAGCAATGCAGTCATAATTGTTTTACATTATAGCACAGGGCTAAATGAGAAATAGGTTTAGCAGCTTTGAGATATTATGTCAAGAAATTAAATCAACACGATCACAAAAACCGCCAGGAAAAAATCTGACGGTTTTTGTGGTGCGCCGTGAGGGATTTGAACCCCCGACCAAGTGGTTAAGAGCCACCTGCTCTACCAGACTGAGCTAACGGCGCCTGCGACGTTCATTATTATCAATAAATATTCTTATGGTGCGGCGTGAGGGATTCGAACCCCCGACCCTCTGGTCCGAAGCCAGATGCTCTGATCCACTGAGCTAACGCCGCAAAATTAATCGTGCGGAGATCATACCTAATCCAAACCATTTTGTCAACGATTATTATGCTTTATCATATCAGGCGATATTGACAAATATTAAAAATTCTTCTAGCCTAGACTTACTGCCCTTTCCTACCATAACCACCCCACCAATCGGAGGAGACGGTAATGGAACCGCTCTTCAAAGGATCTTGCGGACTGTGTGACATGGACGGTACGCTCATCGATTCCGAACCACTAAAAGATCGCGCTCACCGAATCACAGTCGAAGGCTTCGGAGGTATTCTACCGATTGGTTTCAAGAGACCACTCGGCTTCCCGCTTGAAACCTCTATCTCTCACGTTCTCGATCAGGCAGCATTAACTGTGCCGGTTCATGAATACCGGCGAGTCTATCTGGAAATTCATCGTAAGTTACTCAGAAAAGACCTGCAGCCTGTCCCCGGAGCCGTTGATCTGCTGCGAGCTCTGCGTGAACTACATGTTCGTCTTGGTCTAGTAACTTCCTGCAGTTGGCCGATGATGCACGAATCAGTCACCATCACCGGCATTTGGACATATTTCGACGTGCTGATTAGCGCCGACGACGTACCGCGCCATAAACCAGCATCCGATCCTTATCTCCGAGCGATTGATGACATGCGCCTTTTAACCAACAGTCGTGTGTTCGCTATCGAAGATACGGAAAATGGCGTCATCGCCGCGGCGGCAGCTGGCATACCGGTAATTGCCATCAGTCATCGTTGGAATCGCCATCAAGACTTTTCTCTGGCCTTTCGTGTCCTTGATTCGCTCAAAGATACGCGAGCGGTACTACGAACTATCCGTGATGCTCTAGAAAGTGAGCAGAGCTTACTTTTGTGGTAAACAAACTCCCCGCCAGGCGCACCGTTGCGCTAAGCGGGGGCTATTTTTTCAATGATATTTATTGATCCGTCATTATGCAGCCTCCCATTCACACAACACCCAAGCTACCAGTCTTTAACTTCTAGAGCTGCTGCCGCTGCATCAACCTGGGCCTCCTGTTTCGATGTCCCCTTGCCTTCAGCGATTAATCCCTTGCCAAGGTAGACGCCAACGCGGAACATTTTATTATGATCTGGCCCAGTTTCTTCGAGTACTTTATAGCTTGGAGTAACCGACATACGCGATTGGGATTCTTCTTGAAAACGACTCTTCGGATCAATATAAAGCTTCTTTTCCATGATCGTCGGCAAGGTGCTGATCACCTTTTTTGTAATGAAATCCTTAGCCGCGTCCCAACCAAGATCAAGATAGACTGAACCAATCAACGCTTCCATGGCATTAGCTAATATATATCGACGTGCTTTGGAATCATTATCCTTTTGTTCGCCCTTGGAAAGATATAGATATTTTTCAATCTTAAGTTTCCGAGCAATCTTAGCCAGGTTCTGACCGTTGACTAAAGCGGCACGCCAATTAGTTAATTCGCCCTCTGGATTATCATACTTTCCGTAAAGATACTCAGTGACCACTAACTCCAAAACTGCATCGCCTAAAAACTCAAGACGCTCATTGTGGCCAAGTGGAAAATCAGGATGTTCGTTTAAATAAGATCGATGTACAACCGCTTGTTCTAGATGGCCATCTTTTTTAAATTCGATCCCGATCAGTTTGGCTAGGGCTTCGATATTGTGACGTTCCATAATTTTTTAATTATTATCGTTTTGTAATTCTGCCTCGACTATAGTTTCATCTTTTTCAAGCTCATCTTTTTCCTCTGGTTGTTCTTTATCTACTTCTTTAATTTCCCCTTGAGCAATCATATCTTTATAAACAGCCCCGAGTACACCGTTAACAAACTTACCTGAGGCCTCGCCACCAAAAGTTTTTCCAAGTTCAATCGCTTCGTTAATAGCCACTTTGGCCGGGATCTTTTCATCAAATTTCAGTTCGAATATTCCTAAACGCAAAATGTTGCGATCAGTGGTGGTCATTTCCTGGATCGGCCACTCAGGGGCAAAGCGCTCAAGCATGCTGTCGATTTCTTCCGCTCGGTCAGCAACGCCAACAACCTGATTTTCAACATATCCGCTATCGTCAAAACCGGCTGCAAACTCCCCTTTAATGTGATCGACGATTTCTGGAATACGCGTGTTATCTTTTTCGCGAAAATCCCATTCGAACAAACATTGCATGGCCATGGTTCTAGCTAGGTGTCGATTGGACATAATATTTTAGCTAACTAGCTCGAAAGCTATTTAGCTTGTTAGTCGTAAGTACAACTAGTATACCCAAAATGCCCGGGAGATGCATCCCCGGACATTGGTTTAAGCTAATTTCTTCTTATCTACCTTTGGTTTTGACTCCTCAGGCTTCTTCTCGGTTGTTTTTTTTGGTATTTTTTTCTCAATAACTTTTTCCACCGTCTCCGTTGCCTTTGTGACCTGGCGGCCATTGTAATATCCGCAGGCCAGACAGACTCGGTGCGGCAAAATTGGCTCCTGACACTTTGGACAAATTGAAGAATCTGTCTGTTTTAGTGCCTGGTGAGCTCGGCGACGACGGACTCGTGATCGAGAATTTCTAAATGCTGGTACTGACATACGCCGGTAGATTACTTTATTATCAATTACCTGTCAAGTCTAAATGAATGATCCGGTCCCCACCTTGAGGAGGTGGTGGGAACCGGATGGAGTCGAGCCGTCAGTTCGACGGCGCGAAGTACTGGGCCGAAGCGGGCGGACGCACTGAGGGCGGTCCGAACTGGCGCTTGGGTGGCGGGCGGACGCTATCGCAATCCGCGCACTTGTAGATGAAGGAGGACCGGGGCTGGGCCGACTTGAAGCCCTCGTTGATCGCGCGCGTGATCTCACGCTGCAGTCGATCGCTGATCTTGTGACCCGTCAGGATCATCTGGCCGTCGACCAGAGCAGTCTGTTCGACCCGGATGCGGTTGGCCGGCTGACCGAGAACATCCGGAATGGCCGGCTGCATTACGATCTCGACACGCTGATCGGTCGAGACCCCACGCAGGCACTCGGCGATCCCCTCCCCGACGATGTGCTTGTCACCAACGACGTTGGCGACGCGCTTCTTGATGCGGTCGAGATTCGGGCGTTTGGAGTCAGACTTGCGGTAAACGGTCACCTTCAGCATTCTCGGCTTCCTCCTACAGTTTATCTGTCCCTCCCGGGACGATTGCGAAGATATCACGGTGGCACTTCGATGTCAAGATAAAAAATTTACCTGTTTGAAAAAGCCAGGTATAATAATACAAGAACATGCTTATGAAATATTCATTACTAATCTTGCTCTCATTGCTAATTTTGCCAGTAATTTCACTACCACAGGTAGCTCAAGCCGGGGATTGTCAAGACCCTGTTTATAATCGTGAATGGAGTGGCGAAGTGACAACTGGCGCTTTTTTTCGTGATATCGCCTGCATGGAAGGCTCAGTAATCATGACTACCCTACCAGTTGGCACTAAAGTCAATGTTATCGGGGAGACTGATGGTTGGTACAAAATCCAAACCGCTGACGGGATGGTCGGTTATGTTGGGCAATGGCTAATTAGCGTTACCTCGACATCTGGTTTTTACGATTTTTCTTATGTGGAACCGGATCCTGAACCCACACTTTATTCATCAGCTTCGATGGTTGATCGTGTCCGCGGATACATTTTGCTGCAAGTTGAAGAACATGGTGAAGCTTGGTATATCCCACCAGACGAAGACTATCGCTATTACATGAAAGACGGCGCGACTGCTTATGAAATGTTGCGTGCCTTCGGACTTGGTATTACAGACTCTGATTTAGCCAGCATCCCATCGGTAGGCAGTACAAGTGAAATGGACTCATCGTCCAGCATCTGTTCTTATAACAGCACCGCTAATCGTTTAAAGGGAAAAATCCTACTACAAGTCGAACAGCACGGTGAAGCTTGGTATATTGATCCAGACATTTGCCGACGTATCTATATGAGAGACGGTGAGGCTGCCTATTCGATTATGCGCTACCTGAGTCTAGGCATTACAAATGCTGATCTCAATAAAATCGTCTCTAAAATTTTCGAAGCTCTGCCCTATGCGGCGACTTGGAACCATTAGGCGACTCAAAAAGGAGAGAACATTAAAGATCTCTGGGAGATATTTTGAAAACATGTAAAATAAAAAAATTGCCCACTTGGGCATTTTTTTATTTAAGCTGATCAATTGCCAACCTGACCGCACCGACAACCGCCGGTTGCTCCGCTTTTTTTATACGGACCTTCGGTAAAGTTGATCGGATAGTTTCTGCAAAACGATTAAAAATAATCTCGCTATTATTAATCTGTGAGCCAATTAACACTAGATCGCATTCTGTGTCCTCCATTTCCAATCGACGAGCTAAAGTGCAGATCATTAATGCCAAATCATCGCCAGCCTTTTCTAAAATATGCCGAGCAACTTTGTCACCCTGCTCTACTGCCTTGTCTACCAAAGGTGCCAACGCAGCAATGTCCTGTTTGCCAAAGTCAGAATCATAAATAAATGGTACTGACTCGCGCATCGATGGCATGCCCAGGGCTTCAAGTACCAAAGGTCGCAGCTTGCTCGGTGCCCGACCGTCCTCATCGCGCACAGCAGCTCTCAGAGCTGCTTGGCCAACAGCAAAAGCGCTACCTTCATCGGATAAAACATCTCCCAGACCACCCACAAATGCGCTCTTCCCTGCTTGATTCAAGCCAAATGAATTTGAACCAGTGCCAGAGATGAGAGCAAAACCAAATTCTAAGTCAGAATTAGACCGCCAGGCGATAACTGTATCGTTGACGCTAATTTTTTTTGGGACGTTTGGAAATAATTCAGAAATAATACCATCAGCTGTGACTTTGTCTTTTGGAGCATCAAGTCCGGCCGTACCAAAGCAAATCGCTCGAGGGTCACCCTTTACGGGCACTGCTTGCATTGTTTGCCAAGTAGCTTTTTTTACATTTTCAATAATCTTTGTCAGCGGAATAGTGTGTAAATTAGTTGGGCCGCCTTCACTCTGCGCTAAAATTTTTCCACTAAGATCAGCCACAGCTACCCGTGACTTCGAGCCTCCCCCATCAATGCCGATTACAAAATCCATAGATTTATAATCTAATACGGATCAAAAAATTTTGCAAAGAATAAAAAAATCCCAGGCTCGCGCCCGGGATATAATTATTTCTTCTTTGTTTTTTTATCTGGCTTCTCTTTTGTCTTTTTAGCTGTCGCCTTTTTTCCGCCCGAAGCCGAAATCGCCGTACCCGATTCAGCGCTTGGTTCAGTTTCGATCAACGCCACAGACGCCACAGTATCTTCTACTTTCTTAAAACGCATGATTCTAACGCCCTGAGTAGCCCGACCAAGTACAGAGACAGATTTCACCGAAGTACGAATCACCTGACCAGTTCCGGAGACAACCAACAGGTCACGCGAATCAACTTTTGATACTTTTCTGGCTGACACAAGCTTACCTGTCTTTTTTGTTACATTAGCTGTCTTAATACCACTACCACCTCGTCGTTGAATTTTGTATTCGCTGATATTTGTTCGCTTGCCATAACCATTTTCAGAAATCACCATCAATAGTCGATCATTTTTACCCTCTGATTTCTTAATGACGCTCATGCCAATAACTTCGTCGTCACCCTTGAGCCTGATACCTCGGACACCTGAAGCAACCCGACCCATTGGTCTGACATCTTCCTCTGAAAAGCGCACAGCCATGCCGTTCTTTGTGGCTAGCATAATTTCATCGTCGCCAGTTGACGTCTTAACCCACTCAAGCGAATCGCCATCCTTGAGTTTGATGGCAATCAAACCCGAACGACGGACATGCTCATAATCTTCAAGATCAGTTTTTTTAATGGTACCACCAGTCGTCACCATGATAATGTATTTTGCACTTTCTAAATCTGCCGACTTCATGGTGGCGGTTACTTTTTCACCAGGAGCTAGTTGAAGGAAGTTTACAATGGCTTGCCCTTTCGCCGTTCGGGATGCCTCTGGGATCTCGTAGACTTTCAATTTAAAGACACGGCCACGAGATGTGAAGAACATCAAATCCTGATGAGTCGTTGCTGTATACATGGCCTCAACAGTGTCCTCTTCTTTGGTCGTTAAACCCATCACGCCCTTACCGCCACGCGCCTGCTGACGGAAAGTGTCCGGTTCTACTCGTTTAATATAGCCATCTTTTGTCATGATCACGATTGTCTGCGTATCTGGAATAACATCTTCCATGGAAAATTCTTTGATGCCTGATTTGATAATTTTTGTCCGACGCTCCTCGCCGAACTGTTCGTTGATTTCAACCACCTCTTTGCGAACTACTTCCATCATGTTCTTCTGCGACTTCAATATCGACTCTAATTCTTTGATCAATTTCATCTTCTCTTTATATTCCTGTTCGATTTTAAGTGTCTCGAGATTAGCCAATGTTTGCAGGCGCATCTCCAAGATAGCTACGGCCTGGCGATCAGTCATCTTGAACTTCTTAATGAGGTTGAGCTTGGCTGCATCTCGATCTTTTGACTGTTTGATGGTTTTGATAACGGCATCGATTTTTGCCAAAGCTAAACGTAAACCTTCTAAAATGTGAGCCCGCTCTTTAGCGCGAGCCAAATCAAATTCCGTACGACGACGAATGACCTCGAGTCGATGTTTAATAAACTCTTCAAGAATTGTTTTGAGTCCAAGGACACGCGGCTGAATACCGTCGACCAACGCCACCATATTATAGTGAAACGATGTCTGAAGAGGTGTTAGTTGGAACAATCGGTTGAGCACTTTGCGAGGATAAGCATCCTTTTTGAGCTCAATAACGATACGGACACCTTCTCGGTTTGATTCATCTCGCAAATCTCGAATGCCTTCAATTTTTTTGTCCCGAACCAACAAGGCAATCTTTTCCAACAACGTTGCCTTATTAGTTAGATACGGCACTTCAGTGACAATTATTTTAAATGTACCTTTTTTATCCTCGAAAATCTCGGCGTTAGCTCGAACCACAATGCCGCCCTTACCAGTCGCGTAAGCAGTTTTGATATCTTTAGCATTATAGACTGTTGCTCCGGTTGGAAAATCTGGACCTTGGATATGCTCGAGAAGGTCATCGAGGGTAGCATCTTTATTATCGATTAAGGTCAAAACAGCACCACAAACTTCACGTAGATTATGTGGTGGAATATTCGTCGCCATACCAACGGCAATACCGATAGTGCCGTTTAGTAGTAAGTTTGGAAGTTTTGCCGGTAAAACAGTCGGCTCTTTTTGCGAACCGTCGTAGTTTGGCCTGAAGTTTACAGTATCCTTTTCAATATCCAACAACATGTACTCAGCAATCGATTGCAATTTGGCCTCAGTGTAACGCATAGCTGCAGCTGAATCGCCATCCATTGATCCAAAGTTTCCCTGCCCACGAACGAGCGGATGCCGATAGGAGAAGTCCTGAGCCATGCGAACCATCGCCTCGTATATAGCTGAGTCACCATGAGGGTGATATTTTGCCATCACTTCACCGACGACGTTAGCAGACTTTCTAAATTTTGAGTTGGCCCGCAGACCGATGCTCCACATTGCATACAAAATACGTCTCTGTACTGGCTTGAGCCCATCACGAACATCTGGCAGCGCACGTGAAACAATTACAGACATGGCGTAATCAAGATATGCTCGCTTGATTTCGCCAGTGATTGATTGTTCGATAATGTTCCCACCGATAGGTATGAGCGCCTCCTGTTTTCTACCTGCTTGTTTCTTTTTTGGCATAAATTATTCTTGAGTCAGATCAGATAAATCTTCTGCGGTAGTTGTTATCTCCTCAACTGTTGATGAAACTGGCAAACCTTCAGAAGCAGTGTCTACAGTCTCAGCCTCATTGAGCATCCCCTCGACGGCATTTTCGACTTCAACAACTGTTGGGTCTTCGGCTGCATGGGCGATCGGGTCTTCACTCAAACTGTTGATCATATTTTTTGCCACGCCTTCGAGCGTTCGTTGTTGTGCAATATCAGTCGAGATCACTTGCCCAATTTGCGACATGACTCCTTCAAAAGATTCATCACCACTCGGTAGATATTCATTGACTTCACCAATAAAATCAAATCCAGATTCAACTTGTGCCACTGACTCGTGCCAATTATCTTCAAATTTTGCAGAAAAACCACCTGAGAAAGTGGTACCAAGCTGAACTATCCAGATACCGATGACGATAACCATGCCAACAGCCGTGATTGCAATAACCGCCCTCTCTTTTTTTGCGTTTTTATTTTTTTGCAAACGAATTTTTTTCATATACTAAACTTTTAATGGCACAATGATCTCAATTTCGTCAGCTGGCAACGAACTCTTGGTAATTTTAATTTTATTTGAATCCTCGCGAGCACAAGAAAGTTCTTTACAGAATTTTTCAACATCACCAAGTTTTGTTTTTAAACCAGGAATCATAAAGTGTGACGGAATAACAATCCGCGGTTCGACTTGTTGAACAACGTCCGCTGCTGTGTCTGTATCAAGAACCGAACCGCCACCGACTGGGATTATCAAAACATCAATGTTACCCAATTTAGCTAACTCTTTATCGCTTAACGTTCGATCAAGCGCTCCCAAAAAACCAATTGCTAAATCCTCGATATCAATTCGAAAAATAAAATGATCTACACCAGACTTCTTCGGAGCATTAATGCCAGTGACAAAAATACCCTGGATCTCATACTCACCAGCGTGAGTAACCTCAAATGGTTTTTTTCCATCCTCAGGTGACACAGCGGCTAGATTATTAGCCTCTGGAGCATCATGAGACTGTACCACGATGGATGATTTCAAAGTTCGCGGAACGCGAAGTCCGGTCGTTTTGTCGTAAGGGTCTGTGATCAGCGTCACATCTCCTGAAATTGGCTTCCCTGTTAAAGAAAAGCATCCGAGTCCATTCCAAATTATGTTCATAAATCAAAAAATTTTACGGCTCTATTTTAACATGATTTTCTGAATTAGTACAGCTTAAAACACACCCTTTTTCCAGGTGTGTTTTATTGCCATTTATACCTCTGCAGCATCCTCGTGAAGCACGGTATTCCAATATTCCATTTCTTTGACAATACCCTCTTCGGTTGGATCCTTTTCGACAACTGACCAACCCTCCTCGAGCTTGTCGCAAATCGAATTTATCTCCCCTTCCCACTTTGGATCCTCGCTTGCCAACGAACGCAACTGATCAATCAAGCCCTGTAAACGTGCTGCTTCATTTGTCCAATTACTAACCAGCTCATCGTATTGTTTCTGTTTTGAATGCGCTCGCTCGTCACATTGTTTATCGAGCACTTCATCAGCTAATAATATCGCCTGCTGAATTTGATAACGTTCATCACCATCAAATCCTTCGGTAAACAATTTACTCTTGACCAAGTCTTCCAACATCACGCCGTGCCTGATGATTTCATCAACTTTTTCTTTGACTTTAGGATCAAGTCGTTCGTAAACAACCTTGCGTAAACGCTGTTCTTCGTCACCAGCACATAGTTCCATATACGCCTTACGATAAGGGTATTCTTTTCGACCAACCAACGACAACGCCTGGTGAATTTGTTTTTCCGTAGCTTCTTCGTTAGCGGAAAGCTCAGCATGAAGTTCGTTGGCCTCTTTAACCATTTCGGGCGATACCAGCGGTACGAGTTTCTCGATAGCAATCTTAAATTCGTCTAAGTATGATTGATGCGGATGGGGCATAATATTTCGTTATCTTCGATAGGGTGAGTTTAACATGACCGGCTTGAAAATAAAATGGCCGCCCGATCCAGCGATAAGGCTGA
>JBDRDZ010000113.1:0-15488 GCA_043820165.1 Patescibacteria group bacterium | reverse complement strand
TGCAACAACTTGACGATTTTCTTTTCCAGCATAGCCTTGAGCTTTAGTACGCCCGTGGATTGAAATTAGATCGGCGCCAGCTTGCTCGAGCATCTTGGCAAAATCAATACATTCAGAGTGTTCCGACCAGCCAGCTCGAATTTTAACGGAAAGGGGAAGGGAAATTGCTGCCTTAACTTGTTTAACAATATTCGAGGCTAACTCTGGATCTTTCATTAGTGCAGCGCCGTTAAAGCTCGAAGTCATTTTATAAACCGGACAACCCATGTTAATATCAATGCCTTCTGGTTGAATATCGGCTTCGATTATTCTCGCCGCTTCTGCCATTCGATCAGCATCAGCGCCGAAAATTTGCTGAATGATCGGACGCTCATCTTCATGTATTTTAGTCATCTCCAGTGTTTTCTCATTGCCTCGCACGATTGCTTCGGCAGAAACCATTTCCCGCCAAATAATTGGGCTGGCCAATGACTTAACAATCTGACAAAAAGCAGTGTCGGTCATGTCAGCCATGGGCGCCAGACCAATGATGGGACGATCGATTTTTTTCCAATTAAATTTCATGTATTGTCAACATTGAAAACTAAAAGTATTATAACAGTAAATACGACAAAATTATGAAAAAATCAAGTTTATTCATTTGGCTGATCATTATTTTTTCTTTTATTGGCTTGGCCGCTTCAGTTGAATCAACACTTTCTCATTATAACCCAGCGATTTCTGAGTTTTGCAATGTTAGTGCTAAATTTGACTGCGATACAGTTAACACAAGTAAATATTCAGAAATGTTTGGCATTCCTGTAGCGGTATTTGGCTTATTGGCTTATGGTCTAGCATTAGCAAGTGCAATTATCTATAAGTTGCGAAAGCAGGATTACGTGTTGGATTTGATTATATTGATTTCAGTTTCTGGATTTTTATTTAGTTTATATCTGACTTACATTGAAGCATTTGTACTTAAGACTTGGTGTCTGGTTTGCGTTACGCAACAACTTAGCATTCTAATTATGATGATCTCTTCTTTGGTTTTACGACTGAAAAAACAAAAAGAGCCGTCAATATCTAATATTCACGAATAAATTTATGACTGAGAATTTAGCCATGTCCAATCAAGAAATTTTTGATGAGATTGTCGAACGCGGAATCGCTGAAGGTGTTGGCGACCAGGAAGCTTTTCATCAACTGGTAGAAACAGTGCTTGAACAACATCAAGATGTTGGCGAGCTGGATAAAGACCAAAACGTTGAATTAAAAGAAGATGTTTTAAAAGCCCGCTGGCCAGAGTACCAGACCGAGTTAAATAAACACGTTGCTTAGTATGCAACTTTCATTTCATGGGGGAGTGCGCGGCGTCACCGGATCGTGTTTTTTAATTGAAACAAAAAAAGCAAAAGTACTGATTGATTGTGGCATGTTTCAAGGTGAACGCATGGTCGCTAAAGATAACCTGCGAAAATTTGGTTTTGATCCAAAAAAGATTAATGCCTTGATTATTACTCATGCTCATTACGATCACACCGGCCGGGTTCCGGTGTTGACTCAGCAGGGTTTTAACGGAAGTATTTTTACAACGCCGCCAACAAAGGCGCTGACTTTGATTATCCTGGAAGATGCTCAGCACGTCATGGAGGAGAATTTTGAAAAATACGGTGATGAAATTTTGTTCAAGCCGGCTGATATTCAAAAAATGCATCCACTCATGCAGGGCATTAACTACCATACCCAGTTTGAACCTATTCCGGGATTATCAGCCATGTTTCATGATGCTGGACATATTTTGGGGTCAGCCTATGTTTCGATTGATGTTGCTGGATCAGAAACGAAAAACGGTCAGCCGATGCGCATAGTTTTTAGTGGCGACATCGGCAATGATGGCGTGCCAATTCTGCCAGAAACCGAACCGATTAGCAGTGCTGACGTTATAGTTGCTGAGTCGACTTATGGTAACCGAGATCATGAACCGGTTTTTGAAAGAGGACTTAAACTCTCAAATTTTATCACCAAGATTATAAATCGTGGCGGCACGGTTTTAATTCCGGCTTTCTCGATTGAGAGAACTCAGGAGTTATTGTATGAAATGGATCAACTAATCGAACATAATCTCATTCCTGAGGTACCGATTTTTCTAGATAGTCCGCTCGCAATTAAAGCAACGGGGATTTATCGTGACTTTAAACACTATCTGCAGTTTGACGCATCGATATTAGAAAGTATTGATAAAGATTTTTTCTCTTTCCCAAATTTGCAAGAAACACTTTCGGTCGATGCCTCAAAAGTTATCAACAGGCACCAAGAACCAAAAATTATCATTGCCGGATCGGGTATGATGACCGGCGGTCGAATTCTTCACCATGCCTTGCGCTATCTACCAGATGAAAAAAGCGGCATTCTCTTTATTGGCTATCAAGCAGAAGGAACTCTCGGTCGGCAAATCATTGACGGTAAGAAAAAAGTTCACATTAATCGGGAGGACGTTGAGCTCAAAGCAACTATTGAAGCGATCGGTTCATTCTCAGCTCATGGCGATCGTTCTAAGATAGCCAGGTGGCTGCAACCAGAAGATGGACCAGTTAAGGAGATTTATCTCGTACACGGCGATACTGAAGTTAAAGCTGAGTTCAAACTGTATCTTGAAGATCGACTACCGGGCAAGATCCATATTCCAAAATATCAAGAAAAATTCGAGTACTAAAAAATCACCCCGCACAGTGTGCGGGGTCGTTGTTTGGTCCTAGAAGGGTTTTTGCTTGTCGGCCGGAATCGTTGATTTCGGCTTCAGCTTGTTTCCGATGAGTAGGCCGAAAAAGCTTTTGATTTTGCTCTCTGGCCCTCTGAGCTGAACAATCAAATCGTCATTCTCACAGTAAACTCGTGCCGCGCAGCCTGACTTGTGGTAAATGCCTGGCTCAAGTTGTCTAACAATCTCTGGCTCGAGGATGCGTCGAGTTTGATTGACCACCCTAGCTTCCGCATTACCAACAGCTCGTCTAGCTTTAGCAGGCATCTTTTGCTGTCGCTGTTGTTCTTCCAGCTTGGCAAGGCGTTCATCGATCAGAGTTTGAAGTCGCAGATCTTCCGAGTCATCGTCGGGTTCGCGATTGGCGAGGTATCTCAGATAACTATGGTACATTTCGACCACATCCTGACCACTGTGAATGGCTTCGACCAGCTTCATGGCCATGCCGTATGACGCTGTTGTTGCTAGAATCGTGGCTACCGGACAGCCTTGATAATCGCGGAGTTGAATACTCAAGGAATAGCCCGGTGACCAGACTACTCCAAGCCGTGTCGGGGCGAGGCCATTGATCAGCCGAGGATCAGTGATAGTCATCTCTAGCAGGAAGTAGATGAGAACTTTTCTGGTCCCGCCAGGCAGCAGCAAGCCATCGTGGTATGACGGCGGGAGGATGAAAGCCAGGCCGTGCTTTGTTCTTTCAAATAGTACCGGCACCCTTTCGTTGTCCGCCCACAGATTGGTGCGATCAACAAAAATGTTTGGCCGTTCGGGGTCAGGCCGTTCGAGTTGAAGTTTACACTCGTCAGCCAAAGCGCGAATTGTGTAGAGCATCGGGCAGCGATGAAACACGTTGTCTCCAAGGAGCAAAAATGCCTCGGGATTGAGGACCCGAGACATTATCAATCTTTTAAGTTGTTGTCAAGATCATTCAGCCAAAGCTTGCGCGTAAAAGTTGGCTGCTTCTGATGACTCTGGATCAAACTGGATCGTTTCTTCCATGTATGGTGGCAAAGTAGTTGTTTTTAGAGCCTGTTCGTTAAGGCCGATTGTGCGATCTTCACGTTTAATCAAGACTTCACCATTAATGCTAGCCACCTCAATTTCATCAAGCCAACTGTAGTGAACATAAGATGCAGTACCATCGATGATGATATCGAGTTCGCGCACCTCGATCATTAAGGGACCGATCACCACGACGCGACCTTGGAGAACGTTTATGGTTAAATGATCATCGCGACCATCAATTAGTTTAACTTGGGTATTTTCATATAGCCAAAAGTCAGCCTGGCCGAAATGAACCCGCAGCCATTGATCATCATCAGTTTTAATGATTTCTCCACGTTTATAATTAGCGTCATCTGTCATCGCCAGCTGATGTTTGGCAACGCCTTCGCCACCAGCCCAAATTACTTCAAAACGATTGCCAACCAATAGAACTGTGGAAACAACCCCGATGAAGATAATATAAAATGTGATACCATGTTTTTTAAGCATATCGTCCTAAAGAGCTAATCAGCTAAAAACTAAAATTATGTCTTTACTAGAATTTTACGGCGAGACTTGTCCGCATTGTATCACTATGGCGCCCTTGATTGAAAAATTGAAGGAAGATGGTTTCACTGTTGAGCAGTTTGAAGTTTGGAATAACACCGATAACGCCAAGAAGATGGAAGAACATGACAAAGGTATGTGCGGTGGTGTGCCGTTTTTTATCAATACGGATAGCGGTGAGTTTTTGTGTGGTTCAGTAGATTACGACGCGCTCAAAGTTTGGGCTGAAGGTAAGAAAGTCTAGTCAAGCCGTTCAATCCAATGTGAATCTACTTCGACGTTGAGTTCGAGGTAGAATTTTTTATCACTCATGCCTTCAAGTTCTTTTCGGGCAGATTGGCCGATCTCGCGAATGCCTCGGCCACCTTGACCAATGATCATTCGTTTATAGCGATCTTCAATGGTCATAATCGTAGCGGCCACAAAAATTGTTCCGTTCTCTCTTTCAATAATTTCGTCGACACGAACGTGAACAGAGTAGGGAACTTCTTGGCGAAGTCGTAGAAAAAGTTTTTCTCGAATGATTTCAGCAATTTGTTCTTCACGACTCATGTCTGAGACTTGATGCTCAGGATATAGCAGTTCACCTTCGGGTAGATGCTCCATAATCCAAAGCTTAACTCGATCAACGTTTGAACCTCGTAGAGCTGATACCTCGATAGTGCCATCAAATTGATCTTTTAGATCTCGATAAAAATCAATATATCTTTTTGATTTACGATCATCAGTTTTATTGATCACTAAAAGTTTTGGTAATTCAACCGCTTCAATCAATTTTAGCGCTTGCTTTTCTTCGTTGCCGATTGAGCGCGTTGCATCAACTACGTACATGATCAGTTCAACATTTTTTAACGAACTTTTCGTAAATCCGAGCAGTTTTTTTGTTAGTGGATCTTTGGCTTTTTGCATGATGCCTGGTGTATCAACAAAAACCGCCTGACCTTCAGGCATGGTTAACACGCCATTGACCGGTCGACGAGTTGTCTGCGGTTTTGGTGAAGTTATAGCTACCTTGGTGCCAACTATAGAATTAAGCAAGGTTGACTTGCCAGCGTTGGAACGGCCGATAATGGAAACAAATCCTGATTTCATAATATCCTTATGTTAGCACAGTGTTGCCAGAATTTCCCAGTTAAGTCAATATAGAAGGATGAAAGAGATCGAAATCAAAATTTTAGAAATAGATGTTGATAAACTGATTGTCCAGTTAAAAGAGCTTGGTGCGCGTCGGGTTTTTAATGGTAAAATGGATGTTAATTTTTTCGATTTTGATGATCGACGATTAAAAAAGTCGAAAAAATGTTTACGTTTGCGCCAAGTTGGGGATAAAGTTGAATTTACGCTAAAGCAAAAACTTGAAAAGAAACAGGCCAAAATTGTAGACGAGTACGAAGTCTGTGTTAGTGATTTTCATGAGATGAAAACGATTCTTTACGAACTCGGCCTGCATACGTATCGGCATTACAACAAACAACGCACTTCGTACGTAATCGGCTCGACTCGCTTTGAAATTGATATCATCGAGGACCTACCGGCTTTTTTAGAGATTGAAGCAGCTAGCGTCAGCGAGCTGTTTGAATGGGTTGAAAAGTTGGGTTATAAAAAAGAACAGGCGCTGCCATGGTCAGGATCAGATGTGCTTAAACATTACGGAAAACTGTAAAATTTGGTAATTATTAAAATTTTGTGGACGAGAGCCTTGATTTTTTTTGTTTATGCGGTATACTACTGCTCGTTTTTAATTATATCTATGAGTATATTTAATAGAAAGCCATTTATTACGGTCGCGACACTTGTGGGAATTTTTGCCACGCCAATCGTGCTTTTCGCCAGTGAAGAAGGCGGACACGGTGAAGGCATTGCCATCACATTCCTGTGGATCGCGATTTTATTAATTCTAGCTAAAGTTTCCGGTTTGGTAGAGAAGATCGGCCAGCCCTCGGTTCTTGGAGAACTGATTATCGGTATCATCATCGGAAATTTGGCATTGTTAGGAATTCATCTTTTCGATGTCGTTAAGGATGATGAGATCATCAAATTCCTAGCTGAGCTCGGTGTTGTTATCCTGCTTTTTCAGATTGGATTGGAATCTAATATTAAAGAAATGAAAAAGGTTGGTGTCAAAGCACTAATGGTTGCTGTCGTTGGTGTAGTTGCGCCTTTTGTTCTCGGGACATATATAGTTGGGCCATGGTTGATGCCAGGGCTCGATATGAACGCTTACTTATTTTTAGGGGCTTCGTTAACAGCGACATCGGTTGGTATCACAGCTCGAGTATTCAAAGATTTAAAGAAACTACAGACTAATGAGGCGAAGATCGTACTGGGTGCAGCGGTTTTCGATGATGTACTCGGTTTGATTATCCTGGCCATTGTTTCAGCTATCGCTGTTGGTGGGGCAGTCAGTGTTGGGATGATCGGAGTAATTACTGCAAAAGCAATTCTATTCTTGGTTGGTGCTATTGTTTTAGGCCAGCTTTTTGCTCCAATCATTGGTAAGTATGTAGCAAAAATTCAAACCGGTAGCGGCATGAAGTTTACGTTAGCAATTGCTTTTTGTTTGATTTTTGCCTGGGCCGCACAAAAAATTGGTTTGGCGCCAATCGTTGGTGCTTTTGCTGCCGGCCTGGTGCTTGATCCGGTTCATTTTAAGTATTTTAAAGATCCAAAAGTTGTACGTGACGTTAAAAGAGCTGTTAAAGATGCTGATAGTCAAATTAAGGAAGATGTCACCAAAGCAATCGAGCCACACGCACATCGTCATATTGAAGATTTGATCGAGCCAGTTGCTTTCTTCCTGGTGCCGCTATTTTTCGTGGTTACTGGTATGTCGGTAAATTTGGAAACTTTTTCTGATCCAAAAATTATCGGGGTCGCCTTGGCTATTTCAGTTATTGCTGTAATTGGCAAATATATTGCCGGTTTTGTAGCCGGTAAGGGCATCAATAAGCACATTGTCGGTGTCGGCATGATTCCACGTGGCGAAGTCGGTTTGATCTTTGCGTCGATTGGAAAAGGACTTGGCGTGGTTTCGGATGAGGTTTTCTCAATCATCGTCATCATGGTAATCATTACTACTCTGGTTTCACCACCGCTTTTGGCTATTTTACTGAAACGTCAGAAATAGTTGGCAATCAAGTAGATCTAAACTAAAATGAGAGCGCAAGCTCTCATTTTGTTTATGCTAGAAAATAGACGGCCAAAAATTGGCGTAGCTACAATTGTGATTAAAAACGGCAAGGTTTTGCTTGGTCAGCGTATTAACGCGCATGGCTCACACACCTGGTCTTTTCCTGGTGGTCATCTGGAGTGGAATGAGTCATGGGAGGAGTGCGCTTGCCGTGAAGCTATGGAGGAAGCCGGGATTACGCTTAGCAAGGTTCGTTTTGCTTGGGTGACTAATGATCGCATGACCGCTGATAATAAACACTACATCACTATTTTTATGAAAGCTGAATGTACAGATGAGCCGCGAGTCTGTGAGCCAGATAAAATGATCGGTTGGAGCTGGCATGATTGGGATAATTTACCCCGGCCACATTTTGATCCGATCATCAATTTAATCAACGATGGCTACCATCCGTTCAAATAGTATGCAAAAATTTAATAAATTAGTTCGTGATAAAATTCCTGACATCATTCGAGCAAATGGGGAAGTGCCAATGACTTATGTCGCGGATGATGAAGAATATTATCAGCGTCTCAAACAAAAACTTCAGGAAGAGATTGATGAATTTATTGCAGAGGATAATATTGAGGAATTGGCAGATGTACTCGAAGTTATCTATGCGCTTTGCGATGTTCAAAATGTTAGACGCGTTGATTTGGAACAAATTCGGCAAATCAAGGAAGACAAACGCGGTGGTTTTAAAGAAAAAATAATTTTAAAATCTACCCAGTAAAAGAATAACTCGCCGTAGGGCGAGTTGAGTTGAGAGGACTGGGGAGTCAGTGGACACGGTTGAGTTCTGCTTTGATAGCAAATATGTTGATAAGCATCGCATCTTGACTGCTGATTCGATCTTCATAAATGCCATCGGGTGCAACAGCACTAGGTTCGCCGTGACTGACTAGAATCTCACCAGGTTTGACGAAGGCGCCTCGGGCCTTGAGACGCCGGATAGCATCGATGCGGGTATTGCGATCTGCAATACACCAGTCACACATACAGCTAGAAGGGTGCTCGTCCATTTTGACTCCTGCGAAAAGAACGGGCTCATCATGCTTGGTTTTTTTATTTTTGTCAAAGATCAGGTAAGATAGCTACGTATGATCATTATTGCTCACAATATCAGAAGTCTCCATAACGTGGGATCAATTTTTCGCAACGCTGCCGCATTTGGTATAGAAAAGTTGTATCTGACTGGTTTTACTGCAACGCCGCCGCGAAAAGAGATCGCTAAGGTCGCTTTGGGGGCTGAAGAGCTTGTTGAATGGGAACAGGGGACTGCATATTTGATCATCGATATGCTCAAGTCAAAGGGTTATAAAGTATATGGTCTTGAAACGGGGCCAGAAGCGATTTCGATTGATGAAATTGATACTAGCGGGACGCCTGTTGCTTTGGTTCTTGGTAATGAAGTTGATGGCATCGATAAACAAACTAGGTCGTATCTAGATGGTTTGCTCGAGATTCCAATGCAACAAAAAAGATCTTTAAATGTTTCAGTAGCTAGCGGTGTAGCTATGTATGTCTTAAGGGGCTAAGATAACCCAAAAAATAGTAAAAACGCCCCAAAGGGCGTTATTTTGTTGTATACTTGACATAAACATGATCTTCTGTTAAGGTCATTTGTTCTTTCGATTCACCTGAGGAACCTGCCATGATCGTCGACGACCTTCCGATCGCGCGCCACGAAGGCACACTGGGCCGGCAAGAGCCGCTGCTTCGAAGCTCTCAAAGCGCCAAGATGCGCATCGATGAGCTCAGCAAAATGATGCCTTGGAAGGTACGTAAGCAACTGCACGACGATTTGATTACAGCTCTCGATTGCCTGCCTGAACGGGTCCGGCAGGAAAGTCTGATCTTGCAGCTTGTCGAAGAGCGCAATGAGAGCAATCCTTCGCTCGAAAAGATGCTCGAGCTTCGGCAGTATCCACAGCTGGAACGGTTCCAGCGGATCATTGAAGTCCTTCAGGACTATGACATCTCTTTTTTGCAGAAGAACGCACGGTTCACAAGAACCACAGCGGGTCATGTGCAAAAAAATCGCGACGGCAGGTAACCGTCGCTCATTTTTTTACGCTGCCATTCTTTGATCCAAATCATCATCGGATTCATTCTGTACCTCGGGCATCATGGCACCGGCATTAGCTGGTGGAGGTTCAGGTGAGTTGAACAGATCACCAAAGACCTGAGCAATAGCTTTAACTTTTTCTAAATCATATTCGCCGGCCATTTCTTCAGGAGTAATATCTGGATTAGTTACCATCTGATCGAAGATGTTTTTAAGAAGAACACGATCTTCAAGAAGGTTTAACCCAGCGTCTTCGAGAGCACTTGAGTTTCTCTCTAAAATCTGGTTGAAATCAGCCTCCTGTTGGCGCTCCTTTTTAGAGATTCTTTCAGCTCCTCCTTGGATTACTTCAAATTTTGGCTTGTCATTCATATTATTTATTATTAATCGCTTCTAATATAACAGAATATCTGCTATTATGAAAGTACCTATGCCAACACTCTCTGTTGTCATCCCGACAAAAAATGAGGAAGAATTTCTTCCGCGTCTTTTACGTTCAATCAAACAACAAAGTTTGCAACCAAAAGAAGTGATTGTGGCTGATGCTAATTCTGATGATCGGACTCGAGAAATCGCGGCAGCATTTGGCGCAAAAATTGTTGATGGTGGCATGCCAGGTCCGGGTAGAAATCGCGGCGCAGAAGCTGCAAGTGGTGATCTGATCTTCTTTTTTGATGCTGACGTTGAATTAAAGAATGAAAATTTTTTGAAGACAGCTGTTGAAGAAATGGCTTGGCGAAATCTAGACGTAGTCACGGCGGACGTTGTTCCAATCGAGGGAAATAAATACGATGACGTATCTCATCAAATTTATAATACGTATGTACGTCTTTGGGGTCGTTTTCATCCACATACACCAGGCTTCTGTATTTTAGTGAAAAAAGATCTTCATCAACGGATTGGTGGTTTTGATGAAACAGTGACCTTTTTAGAAGACCATGACTACGCCTACAGATCAAACAAAACTGGTCGTTTTGGGTTTTTGTCAGATGCAAAAATTCATGTTTCGACTAGACGTCAGGAACGTGATGGCCGCTTTAGTATGGCGACAAAATATCTCTTGGCAGAATTGCATTATTTTACATTAGGCCCGATTAGACACAACGCTTTCAATTACACCTTTGGTTATCCAAAAAAACAAAAGTATGGGGGAAAAGAACAAATTTTTTAATGTTCAGGAAGTAAATCACACAGGGGTGATTAAAAAGTTAGTGGAGGAAAGCTCGCCACGTAAAAGTTTTCTTTTAATGATTTTTATCTCGAGTGTCATTGCGACGCTGGGCTTGCTTAATGACAGCGGAGCTGTTGTTATCGGCGCGATGCTTGTTGCGCCTTTGCTTTGGCCGATTCTCGGCGTTAGCATGGGGGTTTTAGTTTGGGACTGGAAGATGATTAAGTTATCGTTGTTTAGCATTTTACTTGCAATTATTATTGCCGTGGTTACGGCAATAATAATTACTTTTTTCTACGTTCCGTTGGGTGCTTCAAGTGAAATTCTTCGCCAAACAAATTTTGGCTTCATGTTTCCTGTTGCTATTGCTGCCGGTGCAGCCGCTGCTTTTGCAATCTGTTATGACAGTCTGAAAGAAGCTGTCTCCGGAATCGCAATTTCAGTTGCTTTACTGCCTCCGCTTGTGACTATTGGTATTGGTCTTGGCGGTAGCGATTGGAAATTAATGCGTTCGGCGCTTGAATTGTTTGGCATCAACCTTGCAGGGGTTATTTTAACTGCATTTATTATTTTTGCTGCACTTGATTTTTCACGATATACCCGGGCAGTCGAAACAGCAGTAAAAAAGGAAGAAAAAATTTTAAAATCGTAGCATGCATAATAAAATCAAAGGAAAGACTTTCACTTGGTATCATTTCCCACAACTTGAGGAAAGTGATTTTAAGATACTTGAAAAGAAATTCAAGTTTCATCCGCTTGATTTTGACGATTTACGCGTTGAAGCTGAGTTGCAAAAAATCGACGTGTATAACGATTATATTTTTGCAGTGTTTAATTTGCCGCGCTTTAATCTTTCGGCTCAGCGAGTTGTAAAACAGACTTTAGCATTTTTTGTCGGAAAGGATTTTATTGTGACGGCGACACGGGAACCAATTGACGCAGTTAATCGGTTTTTCACCAGGGCCAATCGAAGTAGTGGGCTTAAAAAAGAAGCGTTAGATCGAACCCCTGGATATTTTATTTATAAGTTTCTTGATTATTTATCGAGAGACTCAAATGTAATATTAAAAGAACTGGTCCGTGAAACTCAAATCGTTGAGGATAAAATGTATGACGGCCATACACAACAAACGACAAAAAGACTCGGTATCTTACGTCGCAATGTTTTATTTTTCCGACATATTATTGATCCTCAGCGAATACTAATTGAACAGTTTGTCCGGACTAGAAAATCTTATATACCAACCAGTCTAGATCCATATTTTGATGACGTTAAAGATAATTTAGATGAAAGTTGGGTGGTGACGGATAATCTTAAAAATATTATCGAAGGTCTTTTTAATCTAAATGAAGCATTGCTGTCGCACCGAACTAATCAGATCATACGTATTTTGACCGTCATTTCTGTTATTTTAATGCCACCAACATTAATCGCCAGCTATTACGGTATGAATATTCAAAATCTACCTTTAGTTGAAAGCATTGAATCTGTAACCTTGGTAATATTGATTTCAGTAATTCTTTCCTGGATGTTAATCGCTGTTATCTTCCGCAGAAAATAATATGTCCAAACCAATCCCGGTAGATGTAATGCCATCACATATTTATTTGTCGCAAGGTGATCAGGCGACACTCTTTGGCGTTGGTTACCCTATGACCATCGCTACAGAACTGTCTCAAACCGGACAGTACGTTTATCAAGAAAGTCTCGAAGTCTTTGGTAGTTTAAAACGATCTTTGTCACTTCGAGTCCTAGGGCCAAATTGGGAAAAAAGTTTAGTTGAAATAACACCGACTGAAGCTGCTTATCTTGGATTGAAATTGGTAGAGGGTCGATCGGGTGATACACAAGAAATGTCCAGTTGTAAATTGGTTGGTCCACAAGGGTCTGTAGCTTTGGGGACCGGCATCATGATTCCTAAACCACATTTACGTTGTTCGGTTGAGGATGCAAAATCGTTTAATGTTCAAAACGGCGATGTGCTTTCTGTTGATATTCAAAGTGAAAGCTCCCAGGTTTTATCAGGAGTGATCGTGCGGGTTCATCCTACTTTTCGTTTGAGATTGGAAATCCATCAAGATTATGCCCGTCAATTGTGGATTACTAGGCCAACTCATGCACGAATTCGTGAATAATTCAGTCATCAACTTTTATTTAAATGCTTTTCACTCTATACTAACGTTGTATGTTTCAACGAATTTCAATATTTTTTGCATTACTATTATTGCTGCCAACGATCGCAAGCGCTCAAACGACCGATCAGCAGGGATCTGACTTGTCGATTTCTTCGTCAAACATTACTTTTTCAACACAGACTTTAGTATCAGGTTCACAGGTCAGAATCTATGCTGAGATAAAAAATGTTGGTGAATTTGACACGTCAGCATACGTCTATTTTTATCAAGGCACTCAACCGATCGGAGCTAGTCAGATCATCTCAGTGACTGCTGGTGGTCGCAGTGATGAAGTTTGGGTTGATTTTACGGTTCCATACAGCTCATTTAATATTAAGGCTGAAATCCGGGGTCAGGATCCTGCAGATTATAATGCTTCTAATGATATTGCTTTGACTAATTTGTTTGATCCGATTGTTGATGAAGACGGAGATGGTATTGAAGACGCTGAAGATAATTGCCCAGATACTGAAAATACGGATCAAGTTGATTCTGATGGCGATGGTCGGGGTGACGCTTGCGACGATGACGATGATAATGACGGACTAACTGACAGCGTTGAACAAGAGCTCGGCACTAACCCGCGAGTTGTTGATACAGATGATGATGGTGCTAATGATGCTAACGATGCCGCGCCACTTGACCCGAATAAGCAGACTCAGGATGAGTTAGTCGATCAACCAGCAGATGAGGAACAACCCGATCAACCAGCTGAGACAGAGACAACTGCCGATGAAGCTGACGATACAGATGAGCCGGCGGATGAAGAAGATGATGATGAGATAATATCTCCTTTAGATCAACGCGATGCCGTCGGCATGCTACAGACTTCGGCTAAAGCCTCATTTATATATATTCTGGAAGCTTGGAGTACCTATCGTTTCCGTGCTTTGATTCCAGAATCTAATAACTCTATCATCGAATGGAACTTTGGTGATGGAGTAACTTCAGCTCAACGCGAAGTTTCTCATAAATTCCGTCGCCCAGGGAAGTACACGGTGACTTTAACTGTAACAAGCCGGGATGGTGAGAAGATGACAGACTCAGAAGAAATTCAGATTTCCTTTTTCCATATTTCCAATCCTTACATTAAATTGTTAATTTCTCTTCTCGGATTACTAATTTTAATGTCATTATTTCTCATCTTTGTTAAAAAGAGACGAAAACAAGGTGAGCCACAGGATGTGCGTGATGTAAAATTTGAAGAAGACTCATCAGAAGAAAAGAAAAATAAGATTGTGGGAAGGGTTAAACAAACAAGGGCAACTGTAACTGCTGGAGTACTGGTGAAAAATAAGGCTGAGACAAACGAGGATGAGGAAGAAGCAGAGAGCGAGGACGGACCTGAGTTTATTGAGGATGAGGACGATGATGAAGAGACTGAAGAATCTAGCGAGGAATTTGAACAGGATAAAGACAGTGTAGATGAAGATTCGCTAGAAGATGAGGAAATAAATGACGAAGAAACTAGCACAGTAACCGAGGATGAGGCAGTAGTAGAATCGGAAGATGTTGAGGAGGAGACTGAGGTAGTGGAAGACGATGATAAGGAGAAGACTTCGAGTAAAGTGCAAAAAGTCGAGCTTGATGCTGAGGATGTGGATTATATTGAAGAAGAAATGGACGTAGAAGGGAAAACCGCAGAAGCTGAAAATAATGAAGCTGAAGTAGATGGGGCTGGTCTTAATGATGCAGCCGAAGAGTTGGCCGAAAAGGCACTTGACAAAGTTGAAGAAAAGATGGAAAAGAAGAAGAAGCCGACCAAGAAGAAATCAGCAGTAAAGAAGAAGCCGACCAAGAAGAAAACGGCAAGGAAGGTGGTCAAGAAAAAGAAAAAATAAAAGTGCATGTTTAGAAGGATTTTTAACGGGAAATCAAAAACGATAGCGAGCGCGGCAGTCATTGTCGCCTCGTTTTCTATACTGTCACGATTAATCGGTTTTATTCGTGATCGAATTTTAGCGGGCACGTTTGGGGCTGGCGATGAGTTGGATATCTATTTTGCTGCTTTTCGTGTTCCTGATCTGTTGTATCAGTTAATTGTCGTCGGAGCGCTGTCGGCTAGTTTTATCCCATTGTTCACAAATTACTATCTTCGGGGGAAAGAAAAAAACGCTTGGCAATTAACAAATAATCTTTTAAACATTATCGCGATTGTTTTCGGGGTATTTGTTATTGTGGCAGCGATCTTTGCACCCCAGTTGGCACCACTAATCGCTCCGGGCTTTACTCCAGAAAAGCAGCTGGCTGTTGCTCAATTAGCACGGGTAATGTTTATCGCTCAATTTTTCCTGGCCATCTCTATGGTTTTTGGTTCCGCGCTGCAGGGAGCAAAGCACTTTTTTCTATATTCATTGGCACCGATTTTTTATAACTTGGGTATTATCGCCGGTGTTGTTTTCTTTGTCCCGATTCTCGGGCTAATGGGCTTGGCCTGGGGCGTTGTTCTTGGCGCGATTTTACACCTCACACTTCAGGGCGTTGGAGTGTCAGCGCTCGGTTATCGTTACCGCCCCAATTTTACATGGAAAAACGATGATATTCGTTATACAATCAAGCACATGTTGCCGCGAGTTATGGGCCTGGCTGTCAATCAAGTTAACTTTTTGGCCATGAC
>JBDRDZ010000112.1:0-6992 GCA_043820165.1 Patescibacteria group bacterium | reverse complement strand
AAATTGTCAATAGCTATTCCATTTCGATCAAAGCACGGAAATAATCAGTATATGTTTCAATTTTGTTGTCCGGGTCAATCCAAGGTGGAAGATCGAACGCGCTATAATACCAGTTTTCTACACGATTTATATACCAGCTGTTATAATCGTCAATTAACTCAGGATCGCCGCTTTGAAGGTCGCCAATAACATATCCACCGGCATTAATATAATTTTGGTAAACTTTAAACTCGATGAGTTCAAGATAGGGCTCCAGAGTTAGGATTTCTTTGCCAAAACGATTATAAATGTTGGCATCGTAAAGTGGGAACGTGCATTCAGCGATCGGTCCAGTGTCTCTGTCATAAAAAAATTGAGTTTCTAAAATAGTTGGCACTTCACGATCTTCTTGTAGAAAAAGATCAAATCTTGAATCAGAGGGGCGATTTCGCTCACCTTGAGAATAATAATACGATTCAACTGCGTTTTCGTACGCCCTCGCTAGACAATACGTATTGACCAAGTAAGGAACATCCATCCGCATCTCTTCGCTAATGAATTCTTCGTAAACTGTAAAGTAGCTGTCAAATTTTAAATTAATCGAGTTTTGATAATAGTCAGTAACTACCTTGTCTGGTGCAGTATCTGGATAGCCATATTCGCCATCATCGTCGCAAGTATATTTTATAATCGAACCGTAATCTTCAACATAGCCAGTTTCGCAAGTATCAATCATTTTTTTTAAATGTACGTCCATATAACTGGAAGCGATACCTGGTTCAAGAATATCAAGGACATGAAGCGTTGGGATCTTTGCTATATCTTTGTTCGTAATGCCGAGCCCTAGGTAGCGCATTGTATTGTATGCTGTTTGTCCATCCTTTAGATAGACAGCGATGCAAGTCACCGGATCGATGTAATAAGCTTCACCGTGAGCATCAGCTCGGAGCATAACTTGACCCTTCAGGCGATTAGCTAAAGAGTTTTTAGAACAGATCGAGTCAGTTTCGTTGACTGCTTCAGGATCATCAGAAATTTCAAGTTTTGAAAAATCAGTTTCAGAGATACCAAGACTTTCATACCTCATCATCGTATAGGCTGCATCACCGTTTGCTAGATAATAGCCAAGGTGATTATCAGGATGGATATAAAAAGCCTGTCCTTGCTTTTCAACTTGAAGCAATACGCGTCCGCTGAGTCGTTCACCAAGTGAACGATCATAAATATCATCATTATTGTTGTATGTCTTCATAGCTGTCACCAGCCACTCGTATTCATCTGGATAGTAATATTCGCCTTCTTGAAGGCCGAGAAGTTCGCAAAATGTTTCGCAGTATTGGCCGCCATCATTCTCCTCGACAGCAAGCGCTTGGGAACTAATAAAAAATGTGCCAATGATGGCTAGTAAAAATAGATGTTTCATAAATTGTTTTTATCAACATAGCGAATTTTTGTTAAATAGTCAAAGGTTAGCCAAATATGATATCATTTTTATATCTATGAAAAAATCAAAACGAAAGTTTTCCTTTAATTGGAAATTAGCGTTAGCGATCCTGGTCTGCTTATGTGCGGGTATTATTGGATCAGTTTTTACTGGTGATAGTGTGGATACATGGTATGTCACCCTGGTTAAACCAAGTTTTAACCCACCGGGCTGGGTTTTTGGACCAGTGTGGACATTGCTTTATATTATGATGGGCATTTCGTTTTATTTGATCTGGATTAATGATGCGAAGAAGAAGATTAGTGCGTATGGATTTTTTACTGTTCAATTGCTGCTAAATGCTAGCTGGTCTATTATCTTCTTTGGCTTACAAAACGTCGAAGCGGCCATGGTCAATATTACATTTCTCTGGATCGCAATTATTGTGACGATAGTTCGTTTTTATCAGCTAGATAAAAAAGCAGCATATTTGTTGATACCGTATTTATGTTGGGTGACTTTCGCGTCGATATTGAATTATGCAATCATGCAACTGAATTAAAAAACCGGCCCAAGCGGGCCGTTTTTTATATAATTGATTATTGAACGTCACAATATGTATGACAATGAATAATTCAGTTTTGAGCGAGACATACACAAAATGTAATATAATGATAGAACAAGCATAATAGAATGTATTCATTATGAATCGAAAAACAAAGATTGCTATTGTTGGGGCCGGACCAGGTGGATTGGCAGCGACTATGTTGCTAGCTTATCGCGGCTTTGATGTTGAAGTTTTTGAAAAAGCTGATCAGCCAGGTGGTCGAACATCTGAACTAAAGCTTGGTGATTATCGTTTCGATGTCGGACCGACTTTTTTCATGATGAAGTTTGTCCTTGATGAAATTTTTAAAGAATCCGGCGGCAACAGTGAGAAAGTCCTCGATTTCATCCGTCTAGCACCAATGTATCGTTTGATTCTGCCTGATAACGAAAAACTTGACGTATACGAGAACAAAAATAAAATGAAAAGTGAACTAAAGCGTGTTTTTCCTGGCGAAGAAAATGGTTTAGATAAGTTTTATGATCAAGAAAAGAAGCGTTTCGATCATCTGATGCCCATTTTGCAAGCTAATAACTCGAGTCTTGATCTTGAAGGTTTTAATAATATCTTTAAAAGCATACCGTATTTTGCTTTCGGCCGATCTATTTTTCAGGAAATGGGCAAGTATTTTAAATCAGATTTAGCGCGATTATCATTCACGTTTCAATCTAAGTATCTTGGCATGTCACCTTGGGAATGTCCGGCTGCTTTTGGTTTAGTGCCTTACGTTGAGCACGCTTTTGGTGTTTATCATGTAAAGGGCGGTTTGTCAGAAATCACTCGTCAGATGGCCGCGCACGCGGAAAAACTCGGCGCCAAGATCAAGTACAAGACATCGGTTAAGCAGATTATAGTCAAAGACGGTCAAGCAAAAGGTGTCATCTTATCTTCAGACAAGCAGATTGAAGCCGATGAGGTCATCGTCAACGCTGATTTTGGCTATGCCATGGAAAATCTTTTCCCAAAAGGTATCATCAAAAAGTACAGTCCAAAGAAATTAAAGAAAAAGAAAATCTCATGCTCGATCTTCATGCTTTATCTTGGATTAAATAAGCAGTACGATCTTGAGCATAACACCATCGTCTTTGCTAAAGATTATAAAAAGAACGTTGATGATGTTTTTGGCGGTCGGCTGACAGCAAAAGATATCTCGTTTTACGTGCGCAACACAGCCAAGACTGATCCTGATTTGGCGCCAAAAGGGAAGACACCGCTTTATGTTCTCGTGCCAGTACCGAATTTACGATCTGACATTGATTGGCAAAAAGTGAAAAAGAAAGTTCGTCAAGATACGATCGAAAGTCTTAAAACTCGCCTCGGTTTAAGCGACATTGAAGATCACATCGAGGAGGAGAAGATTTACTCGCCTCAAGACTGGCAAGATGAGTTCAACGTTTACGAGGGCGCAGTTTTCAATCTGGCGCACAATTTGTCGCAGATGCTTTGGCTGCGGCCGCATAACGATTTTGAGGAGCTCGAAAAATGCTATTTGGTTGGTGGAGGGACACATCCGGGTTCGGGGCTGCCAACAATATTTGAATCTGGCCGCATTACATCAAAATTAATTTGTGAAAAACATAACGTGAAATATGAATAAACGAATTATCACAGCCACAGTCGTTGGAGCGATTCTTGGCGTCTTCTGCATCATCGGCATCGGTTACCGGTTAGGTTTTGCCGGTAATGAAGTTTTATTGTTCTCCGCTTGGTTTAATCGAGTCTTGATGGGTCTGGTCATTGGTTTGGTTGGCTACTGGAAATTAAAAAACGTTCCTGCTGTTTTATTACGAGGCGCAATTTTGGGCTTGATCGTCAGCTTCTCCTGGTACGCAGCAACCGGCTTTGCCGATGCGACCGGATTTATTGCCGGTATTGTCTACGGTATCATCATTGATTTTGTTGCTACAAAAACCGCTAAATAATATCTAAATAAAAAATCCGGACGCCGTGTCCGGATTTTTTTGTTTTCTCTTATTCAAAACAGCTTCTAGCTTTGAGAACATCACTTAATGACGGTGCAGCTCCACCGGCGATTTCTGCGACTCGAGCTTCGCCGAGGGCAGCAGTGGCACATTCTTGTTGATCAGTTGAAACACTTGTCGGCAAAGTCTCAACGTCAATTCCGACTGACTCGAGCATAATTTCTTGATCAGTGCTGAGTAGTGGATGATCATAACTACTTTCTGTTTCATTGCCAAGAAGTCCGGATATGGACGGAAGCTTTGTACCAAATGGATTCAAGATCATTAATAATACGAAGAGGATGATGACGATGACGAGTAATGTGCCGAGAGTAGCTGCAACAGCAATCAAAGCAATTTTTATCGGCGACATGCCCTTTTTTGTTTTCTTTTCTGACATATTAAGTAAGGAAGTCTAAAACAATGCCGGCGACTAAGGCGATTGCTGACAATATAAAAATAAAGATGTAATTTATTTGCGCTTTTGTTTTTTCCAGATTGCCAACAATGAATGAAAGCGCTTCTTTTTGATCATCGGAAATATTTTTTGCTTTTTCGACAGCATTGACAAGTTTTTGACCTTTAATGAGGCTTGTGAATTGTTGTACGAGTTGATAACGACTCCAAAAATAGAAGATGAAGCCGATGGTGCCGACGTACCAAGCAACTTTTACCCAGACTGGATCATAAAAGTTTAAGACGATGATGACGCGATAGCCAAAAGTGGCGATGATGCCAATCCAAAAGTAGAACAGGCTAATATTTTTTGAAGTTTTTGTTATTTTAAGCATATTATTCTAAAACGCCACAGCGAATTTCTACGTCAAGGATTTCCGGTTCTGGTGGGACCCAATCAGCAGGCGCATTTTGGTATCCAGCGGCACCATGTTGCACCTGACAGAAAAAATAATCTTTATGATAGCCCTTCATGCCCGAGATGGTACCGTCAGCAATGTTGTATTGATCAAGTTCGAAACCATAATCGTCAAAAAAATCGAGCGCGATTTCGTAAGCAGCCGTGCTAACTCGATTAGCAGTTAGAGCATCGCCGCTAATCGTGGCCGTGTCGTTTTCGAGCTGCCACTCAAACTCAGCTTGGCTCGAGACGAACCCGACCCCGCTTTTTTCATTGTTATATGCCTTTATTTTAGCGACTAGATCAGAAGGTGATTGAATTGGTTCGGCAGGATCACAAATTTTTTCCCAAACGCGAATGCAGGTTTGTTTGTACTCACACCAACTGTAACCGGCAGCAATTAAACAGTCGTGTTCATCAGTATCACCGCCAATAATTTGATCATTAACAAGATCATCGGTGATGACTTCTGTAAAACTCTGGCCATCCGGTGTGGCGCATTGCCGCGGATAACTTTCCATGATTGGATTGCCGGCCGCGACGCACTCTTCGAAGCTGGTGATTTCTGTAGGTGATTGCGTTGATCCTAAACACCCGGCACCAAGGATAATTAGGAGCATTAGTCCTCCAGAAAATAAAATATATTTTTTCATATGCAACTAGTATACCAGCTTGATGACCAAGCCGCCTACATTTGTGCATAAACGAAGAAATACACAAAAAAATATGGTAAAATACTCAACGTATGTATTCACCAAACTTTCTTAAGACTACAATTAAAAGGAAGTCGCCTTTTATTGTTTTGCTAGTAATAGCAATCTTCATTACCTCGTTTTATGCGGGGAACTTTATTTTTTCTGGTGAGGCTTATGCCGCGACAAAATATTGGGATGGCGGTGGTGCAGACAATAACTGGAACACGGCTGCTAATTGGTTCCCTGACGGTGTACCGGGCATGACCGATGATATAATTTTTGACGATGCCTATTCAGTCAAAGACTGTACTATTAACGCCATGGCTTTTGTTAATTCTATTGATATTCAATCTGGCTATACGGGTACGATTACTGCCAATAACCTGGTCTACACTTCATCAACATTTTCAATGGCCGACGGAGCTTTTAATGGTGGAGCTCAAACAATTCAGTTTGTTGGTGGTTTTGATTTATCCGGAGGTACTTTCACTTCTACTTCTACTACATATCCGACTGGTTTGACTGTCAACAATGATTTTACAATTAGTGGCGGTAGCTTTGTTCATAATAGCGGTGGAGTTGCGTTTTCAACTGGTACTGGTTTTGATGTTGATGTAAATACCTCAGTTACTTTTTATGATTTATATATTGTTACCTCTGGCACGCAAAATATAAATATCGCTTCGGATGATACATTGATCACCACGGGTACTTTGACTTTATCTAACGGACAAATCATGGACGGGACCATTGAAGCGCAAGGTAGCTATGTTCACGGTGTTAGCTGGGATGGTGGGACAGGTATAGTTCATTTGACTGGCACAAGTACTCGAAACATCACCTTCAGTTCAGGTACTATGCCAGGGATTCATATCGATGGTCCAAATACAACATTAACGGTCACGGGTTCATCTAATCGATATTTCGAAGGTGATGTCTCTATCTCGCAAGGCACCTTAAATAGCAGTGCATTGACTGGCGAACTTAAATTGAAAGAAGACTTTACTTTAAGCGGTGGTACTTATAATGCTGGTCCGGCAACAGAAATGGAAGGCGACTGGACCTACACCAGCGGCACATATACTCATAATAATGGTGCCGTTTATATGGCCTATTCAATTGAAAGCGATACCGATGATCACACTATTAGTGGCAATGCGACCTTTTATGATCTAGCTGTAAAAAACTATACTAGCAGCGTGGGTTACGTCCCAACAAATATTTATTTTCAGGCCGGTGCAACTACGACAATTCTAAATGACGCTGTCTTTGAAATGGTTCAACACGATCCAATGCTAACAACATATAGGACTACGATTGCCAGTACTTCGGGAGGCACGGCAGCTAATATCGATTTCCAAGGTTCGGCTAGCTTTTTCAATACAGCTATTCAAGATATTAATGTTGTTGGTTCAGCTATTGATTGTAATGTGCGTTGTGTTGATAACGGTGGTAATACGGATATTGATTT
>JBDRDZ010000111.1:0-7672 GCA_043820165.1 Patescibacteria group bacterium | reverse complement strand
AATACCCCAGCCAAATGCAAAACCAGAGTATTCTTTTGGATCGAGGTTACCAGCGCGCAAGACGTTCGGGTGAACCATTCCCGCACCACCGAGCTCCAGCCAGCCCTCTTTACAGACACGACATTTGCTTTGACCGACTTTACTAGTGCCGCCACAAACATCGCAAGAAATATCGAGTTCGAAACTTGGTTCTGTGAAACGGAAATGATGCGGCCGCAAACGAGTTTCACGCTCTGGACCAAAAAAATGCTTTGCGAAAAAGTCGCAGGTACCTTTGAGCTCTGGAATAGTGGCTTTTTTATCAATCATCAACCCTTCAAACTGATGAAACATTGGCACATGAGTAACATCTGATTGACGACGGTAACACTTATTGATACCGATCATTCGAATCGGCAATCTGCCTTTCTCAATTTCATGTAGTTGGCCATTGCTTGTGTGCGGCGTGAGCACGACCTTGCCCTTCTTCCCTTCCATTATGGCTGCTTCTGGATTCTCCGGGTCTGCCCCAATAAAGAAAGTTTCCCATTCATCACGAGCTGGGTGACCTTTAGGCATATTGAGTGATTCAAAAGCATACCAATCCCAATCAACTTCTGGATGACGCTCATAAACAAAGCCAAGCTTTTTAAAAATCTGTACGATTTCATCTATTGCTTGAGTAATTAAATGAAGATGACCGATCGGCGGCTGAACGCCTGGCATCGTAATGTCAATACGCTCCATTTCACTTCGAGATTTTTCTTCAACTTGATGCAATGCGCTGTGAGCATCAGTAAAAGCAGCCTCGAGTCCGATTTTAACTTCGTTTGCGAGCGCACCAACTTCTTTTCGAACGTCTTCAGCTAAATTTGGTAGCTGCTTCATGATAGAAGCAATTTTGCCTTTGCGACCCAAATACTCCACTCGCAGCTCGTCGAGTGCCTGAAGACTGGCCGCGTTCTCGACAGCATCAAGAAAATCATCTTTAAGCTGTTCTAATTCATTTTTCATAACAATCCAATAATATCTTTATATGTTACAAGTACTACTAAAAGAATCAAAATGATAAAACCAATGTTGTGAACGATAGCTTCAAACTTGGGACTGGCTGGTTTTCGACGAATCGCTTCGTATGCCAAGAAAGCAATCCGACCACCATCAAGAGCTGGGAAAGGTAAAATGTTAATGATGGCTAAGTTGACGGAAAGAATAGCGGCAAACTGAATCAGATAAATAATGCCCATCTGAGCTACTTCGCCGGTGATCACTGCAATACCGACCGGACCGGAAATTTCTACACCCGGACCTTGGCCGACAACCAAACCCTTAATGATGTTGTAAAAGGCAACAACAATTTCTTTAGTGAAATAAACCGTAGTCTCGACCCCTTTAACCGGTGCAATATAAATCGGGTACCTGACAATCCCGGTTTCGAGTATAGCTACGCCAATACCGAATCGTTCGATTTCTTCAACATATGCTGGAGTGAGTTCCAAATCGAGCGTTTCTCCATTTCGCCAAACTTGCATCGAAACTATTTTCGTCTCATCTTCTACTGCCAGGGCGTCACGAGCCTCCTCTCCATACTCATAAACCACGCCATTGATACTAACAACTTCATCTCCCGGTTCAATGCCGGTGAGGTCAGCTGGTGAATCCGGTAAGACCTGGGTAATAGTAATGGCGCGATCTGAAATTGAAGCAAATTTACTAACTTCGCCCTCAGTTACAGCTGGTGTTCCTGCAAGATAACCAATCGATAATAGAACAGCGGCAAGTACTAGGTTCATGAACACTCCAGCAAAAAGCACAATGGCACGAGCTGGAATACTTTTATAGCCAAAGCTGTTTTCGTCTTGGCGGTCTTCGCCAGACTCACCCTTGATCCGCACAAAGCCTCCGATAGGAATCCAGTTAATGCTCCAGAGCATGCCTTTCTTACCTTTCCAGGCAAAAATCCTCGGAGGAAACCCCAGGCCAAACTCCTCAACCTTGGCTCCGATTTTTTTTGCTGTAAAATAATGGCCCCATTCGTGAGCTAAAACCAGAACGGACAAAAGAACTAGGAATGTAAATATTGTTAAAATCATAAAATTTTGCTCGTATTCTACCCTAAAATCACGCTTAAATCAACTTGATTAAAATCTGGATCTAAGCCAGCGATTTGACGTGCTGCTTTTTGAGCGTTTATAGGGTCCCCTGTAGTGAAATATTGATGAACACTTTTTTTCTCGATCTGCTGATCAATTTCTGGATGGCGCTTGAGATAATCAATTAATTTTTCAGCTACAATCGGCCCCTGATTATAAAGCTCGATGTTTTGAGGTAAGATTTGCCGAACCTGATCGAAAAGCACCGGGTAATGTGTACAGCCCAACAACACTGCATCGAGATCTTGAGCTTGATTAAGAAGCCTTTGAACATCGGTCTGAACTTGAAGTTGAGTTTCAGGAGCTTGAGCCTGACCCGCTTCGACGATCTCAACCCAAGTCGGACAAGCTTGTTGGGTGATTTTTAAATTGGGATCAAATTTTTGAAGCTCTCGGACATAAGCCTCCGAATTGACTGTCGCTGCAGTAGCTAAAATTCCAATATGTTGATATCCCTGCTCAGCAAGATACTCAACGGTTGGGCTGAGTACGCCAAGAACATGCTGTTTTGAATCAGGATCAAGTTTTGTCTGCTGGATCGTCCGTAGGGCTTGAGCTGAGGCAGAGTTACACGCTAGGATAACGAGCGGACAGCCTTGAGCAAAAAGCCACCGAACACCCTCCCAAGTAAATTCAGTCAGCTGTTCATGAGTTTTTGTACCGTACGGCGACCGAGCGTTATCGCCAAGATAAATTGTAGAATATTCAGGTAGCGCTTTGTGAATATCACGCAGCACCGTTAAACCGCCAACACCAGAATCAAAAATGCCGATCATAAAGGTCTTCTCTGATTAATGAGTAAACACTGTTTAGTAAATATGGCCACTCATCAAAGTATGCCAAAATACTATGTGATGCATTTTTTACATATTCAATGTCACGATCGTGTGATTTTTGTGCCTTGCTAAACAGTCTGTTAGGTAAATTTTTTGGAATGACTTCATCTTTACCTGCAGCGATGATTAATATTTCAGATCTGAGCTCAGAGACGATTTTCCAGGCATCTGATTCCAACCAACTTTTAGGTGCACGAATCATTTTTGTAAACTTGGGTCCAAACGGCACTTCGTAAACATCGGCGCGATAAACAGCCGGGACGATCAAAACCAGCTTTTCCATTTTAATATACTCAGACAACCGGATTGCAGTATAACCACTCATACTGCAGCCGATAAGATATTGCAATTCTTTGATTTTTAGATGTTTGATGACTGCCAGCGCTTGCTCGGTCCGATTTTTTAAGCTTGATGATTTTAAACTGCCACCCGTCTTTCCGTGACCAATAAAATCAAAAGATGCTGTAGTAATATTCTCCCGAGCAAAATGCTCTCGAAGCAGTTTAAAACGACTCATCTCTGATTGACCAGCGCCATGCAACAACAAAACCTGAGGAACGCCCTCCCCCCAAATATCGCCCCTCAAGGTGTGACCGCGGAATTGTACCTGAAACTTTCGTTTTTTCATGATTCTGATTCAATCAGTTGTTTGATCTGATCGCGACGCTGCTCCATCGTTGACTGGTCAACTGCTTCGAGGTTTAATCGCAGTACTGGTTCAGTGTTTGATGTCCGAACATTGAACCAAAAATCATCATAAGCAATCATGATGCCGTCTAATTCACTCAACTCACCGTCAGCAAACTTCTCCTTAATCTTGCGAATGGCCTCATCTTTATCTTTAACTGTGAAATTGATTTCTCCTGAATGGACGTATCTTTTTAATGGCTGGATAAATTCACTAAAAGTTTTACCTGACGCTGTTATCTCCTGCAAAATTTGCATGGCAACAACAACCGGACCTTCATAGGTGCCGGTGTCAAATCGATAGAAGAAGTGTCCGGACGACTCCCCACCAAAAACAGCGTCAACTTCATCCATCTTCTCTTTGATCAGCGAATGCCCAACGCGAGTTATTACCGGTGTCCCACCTGCCTCCTCAATCATATCCGGTGTGATCTTGCCTGGGCGGATATCATAACAAATTGTCGCCCCGGGATAACGACGCAACATTACCTGAGCTAAGATGCCGCGAATCATTGCTGGCTCAACAAGCTCGCCTTTATTATCGATGAAAAATATCCTGTCACCATCACCGTCTGTGGCGATTCCTAAATCTGCACCAACTTCTAAAACCTTATCTTTGATATCCTTGACGTTTTCATCTTTAAATGGATTTGATTCATGATTTGGAAAACTACCGTCAAGCTCCCAATACATGCGCTCAACGTCTAAATTCATTTTCTTAAACATAAGGTCCAAATATTGAGCCCCCATACCATTACCTGGATCAGCCACAACTTTAAACGGCTTAATTTCACCATCACCGGAAAATTTCATTTCGGCCTCAACATGCAGTTCCGGAATACCTTGAGCTATTTCGATACTGCCGCCTTCACTTTTCTCCATGAAGGCATCTTGTTCAATAATGTCAGCAATTTCTTGAATGCCAGAATCTCCAGAAACCGGCATAGCCTTCTCACGAACGAGCTTAAAACCGTTCCATTGTGCCGGATTATGAGACGCTGTTACTTGGACACCGCCATGAGCCCCAGTGTGACCAACGCCAAAATAATAAGCCGGGGTTGAGGTTAATCCAATATCAAGAACTTTAACACCGCTATCAACCAACCCCCTCATAACTGCTGTCTGATAACCAGGCGAGGAATCGCGCATATCACGAGCGACCGCCACAACCAGAGGACGAATTTCAACTTTCCTGGCGAGCCAGGTGGCAAAAGCGCGACCCAACATATAGGCAAAATCATCGTTAATGTCTTCATTGACTAAACCTCGAATGTCATAAGCCTTAAAAATGTGCCTTGGAATTTGCATATTTACCCTTATTATTTACAGTTTTTGATATTATATTGGACGAATCATTTTTTTTGACAAAAACGGCCAAAAATCGTACGATATCTAAGACTTATAGTTTAGTCCATAACCTATTAACCGGGCAAATACGCCCCCAATTATTATGGCAGCACCATTTGTAATACTAATCGTGATTTTAGCCATCGTCGGTGTGATTGCACTTTGGCTGATCATGGTCTTTAACGGCCTAATTCGCAGCCGCAATCGAGTCGATGAAGCTTGGTCAGATATCGAGGTTCAGCTTAAACGACGTTACGACCTGATTTCAAACCTGGTCAACAGCGTCAAAGGTTACGCTAAGCACGAGGACAAAGTCTTCACTCAGGTAACCGAAGCTCGCTCAAACGCCATGCAAGCGCAGACGCCTGCCGAGCACGCTCAAGCTGAAAACATGTTGACTGGAGCACTTAAATCATTGTTTGCTGTTTCAGAAAACTATCCAACGCTTCGAGCATCAGAAAACTTCATGCATCTACAACAAGAGTTGGTTGATGCTGAAGATAAAATCCAGGCAGCTCGACGCTTCTACAACGGAAATGTTCGAGACTTCAACACCAAGCTACAAGTTTTCCCAACCAACATGGTTGGCGGTATGCTCGGATTCAAGAAATACGAGTTCTTCGATGCCCCAGAAGGCTCCGAGGCAGTTCCTGAAGTTAAGTTCTAGAAAATTTAGCTTGTTAGCTAGTTAGCTTTTTAGCTTATTTAGGTCAAATTGTGCCTAACGAGCTAATTAGCTAATGAGCTAACAAGCTTTTTGCAATATTATGTACAACGAAATCGCTTCGAATAAACGAAAAACCTGGCTCTTGATTACGATCTTTTCGATCTTAATTATTTTTCTCTTCTTAGCGCTAGGTATTGTCATGGAAATCGATCCAATTCTCTCCCTAATCTTTGGCACCGCCTTTGCCATTGGTTATTCGTTAATCAGCTTCTATATTGGAGACAAGGTCACTTTGCTCTCCCAGGGAGCCAAGCCAATCGAGAAACGAGATGCTTTCGAGCTATATACTATTGTCGAGAACCTTAGCATTACAGCTGGCATCCCGACGCCAAAGATTTACGTTATTGATGACCCTGCACCGAATGCCTTTGCAACTGGTCGTGATCCTAATCATGCGACAGTGGCTGTAACCACCGGTTTGTTGCAAATACTAAACAAACAAGAGCTTCAAGGAGTTATCGCTCATGAAATCTCTCACATTAAAAACTATGACATTCGCATAATGACTGTTGTGGTCATTTTAATCGGTGTCATTATTATTACTTCAGACATTTTAAGACGGACGATGTTCTTCAAATCTGGCGACTCAAAAAAAGGTGGTAACATCATGCTGGCAATCTTTTTGGTTGGTTTAGTACTTGGTATCCTCTCCCCTTTTATCGCCGAAGCCATAAAGTTAGCAATTTCTCGCACCAGAGAGTATCTCGCAGATGCTTCCGGCGTACTTCTGACTCGTTATCCTGATGGGCTAGCTTCTGCACTTGAAAAAATTTCCAACTCGGGAACAAAGATGAAGAAAGCCAGTCATGCTACTGCTCATCTATATATTTCTGATCCTTACGGAAAAAAAATAACTCCAACCACACCTTGGTATAAAAAAATGTTCTTGACTCATCCGCCGACTCACGATCGTATTGCCAAACTTAGAAATATGGGAATTTAGATGGACGATATAGTTTCAAAATTTTCTAATCATTTAAAAAATGTTCTAACTCGAGCTCTCTGTCTTGTTGTTGATTCTAACTGCGAAGCCATCACGCCGAAACATTTGCTCTGGGCGCTGGGCACGCAACAAGGTTGTGTTGCTTCAGAGATTTTGCATAAATCAGGCGTTCGTTTGGACGATCTGACAGCTCTGGTGCCTGAACTTTGTAAAAAATCAATGGGCGAACTTCCTAATAAGTCTTCTGTCCCGGCGCTTTCTGAAGAATCAAAAAATATCATCGAAAAAGCCGTGCTCACCGCAAATCTTCACGAACATCGTTATGTTGGTACCGAGCATCTTTTGTCAGGTATTTTGCAAACCCGTTCACCCGACATTGATAACTTCTTTGAAAAATTGAATATCAATCCACAAAAACTCAATCAAAACATCACGACGGTTTTTCAAACAACAGCTTCCTTCCCCGACTTTCCGGAAAGCAACTCGCCAATCGGTGCCATTCTTTCTGAGCTTGACCCGGCGACACTAGTTGATTTTGATCTGCGAGAAAATGATGATACTGAATCAGCCACGCCAGCACTTGATTATTTTACCGATGAACTAACCGACAAGGAAATTAATAAACAAATTGATCCGGTCATTGGACGCAAAGATGAAATCGAGCGGTTGATGAAAATTTTAACTCGACGCACAAAAAACAATCCAATCCTGGTCGGTGAACCTGGAGTTGGTAAAACAGCCATTGTTGAGGGTCTGGCAAAAAAAATTGTCGAGGGTACTGTCCCCGATACTTTGCTTGATAAAAAAATCTATCGGCTAGATTTAGCTTCCCTTATAGCCGGCACGATGTATCGTGGTGAGTTTGAATCACGCTTAAGGCAACTTATCGAGGAAGTGACCGAGCGACCAGAAACAATTCTCTTTATCGATGAGGTTCACTCAATTATGGGGGCTGGTTCAGCGTCCGGTTCACTCGACGCGGCCAATATATTAAAACCAG
>JBDRDZ010000110.1:0-12829 GCA_043820165.1 Patescibacteria group bacterium | reverse complement strand
GCGGGTGTTTTTATTGTTTAGTAACAATTTGGCTAATATTAAGTATTAAATATCGCAACTGGCCTTGACAAGACCGTTAAGATCGGTTAAGGTCCCGCCTTGCTCTTTTCACCCCGGCGGGTCCGTGCGCGAAGAATTCCCGACTTTCGAGCCTGATTATACGCTTGAAGCCAACCTGAATAGGCTGCCGAAGCCGTATGAGCCGGTTCTGTCAGTGAGAAGTCTTCGAATCGCCCTATTGGTTGGGGTTATTCTGGTGACATTTTGTCTGACATCGATATGTTGCACGAACATTCTGAATTTCGTGATCCGAGAAGCTCCGGTAAACCTACCGTCGACCTCGGTTTTGATGCTGAGATATGTTGTTGTTTCAACGCTGCTTTTGATCGCCCCGACGCTACTACTTGTTCTGACCGATGTCGGCGGACGCATCCGGTATGTTCTGGAAGAGCGTGATCATATTGGTCGCGATCCGCGGGTTGAGCTGTTCAAGGCGTTCAACCAGATCGTCCAGCTTTACGGCGACATTGAGCGTCACTTCACCTGCCTGTCTTGGGCAGTCAAGGAAGGACTGATCGACTGCCCCTGTCCACGTTCTGATCTTGAATCCTTTGGATTCTACCGAGAGATCTTGTTGGGCTATCAGGATTATCTGAAAGACACGCTCAAAGACGATGGCTGGCTTGGTGAGTTAAAGTCGGATGATGATTCCCGCTTCGCTCCACTAATTCCACGACTCAGAGAAGCTCAGAAAGGCCTCGAAAAGTGGTCGCAACACTACGCACAACTCATTGCTGACGTCGATGATCTTCCTGATGACGCTCCGGAAGATTGCTGGTGATCAGATCCCCGCTCTCCCTCACTTGGGAAGGCGGGTGTTTTTTTGATTTTTTGCAAGTGGGGCTCAGCTATTCCTTTCAGGAATATCGCTTCGCCCGTCTCGGCGGTTCGAAGCCAAGCAGTTGGCTTCTTACTTCGCTTCGACTGTAACTTTTTCGCAAATATTGCGTATATTACATCGGAACTGGCCTTGACAAAATCGTCAAGATCGGTTAAGGTTTTTCCTTGCTCATTTTACTCGGAGGGTCCGTGCGCGCAGAATTCCCGACTTTCGAGCCCGACTATACGCTCCAAGAGAACCTGAACCGGTTGCCAGGTATCAATGATCCCGTTCATCTGAAGCCGTTCTCAATTCGCCAGTATGATCTGTGGATCGGCCTATCTGCACTTGGTGCAGTCTACGCCTTTGTCGGCTGGCTATTGTCTATTGGGACAAACATGTCCTGGTTGTGGTCGCTGATTCTCATTCCGACGTTGTTTGTATTGCCGTTTGTTGGCGGGTTTGGCTTCTGGCTGTTCTTACAGCTTCGTTATCAGTACAAGCGTAATAACTACGAAAGCTCTGATCCGCGCGCGACTCTGTTCATGGTGCTGAAGACGACCATTGAAAAGTATAGCGAGCTCGAGCGTCAGTTCGGATGTTTGTCCTGGATAGTAGCTCAAGGATTGGTCGAGTGTCCCTGTCCACAACAGGACCTTGAGAACTTCAAATTCTTTCACGGTGTCTTGACCGGCTATCGTGATTATCTTACGGACACGCTCAACGATGATGGTTGGCTCGGTGAGTTCGTTTCCGATGACGACTCACGGTTCGCGCCGCTCATTCCGCGTTTGCTCGAAGTGCAAACCGGTCTCGATAGGTGGCGAGATCACTACGCAACCTTGATGGCGCAGGCTGTTGATCTTCCCGATGACGCTCCGGAAGATTGCCGCTGAAGCACTCCCGCACTCCCTCACTTGGGAAGGCGGGTGTTTTTTTATCAAACTCGCCTTTTTCAGTGCGTTTGCTATACTGTTCACATTGAATTTATCGTTTATGGACATCAAACTGACCAACACACTTACTCGGAAAAAGGAGGTTTTTGAACCGATCCACACAGGCAAAGTCAGCCTTTACTCTTGCGGTCCGACGGTTTATCGAAAAGTCAGCATCGGTAACTTACGAACGTACATTTTTACAGATATTTTACGTCGCGTACTCGAATTCAACGGCTACGAGGTAAAACACGTCATGAACATCACGGATGTCGGTCATTTAACTGATGACGCTGACGAAGGCGAAGATAAAATGATTCTTGCCATGCGGGAAGAGGGTAAGGACGCTTTCGAGATCGCTGATTATTACACCAGGCTTTTCTTGAAGGACGTAGAACGCTTGAATCTACTTGAGCCAACCATCATGCCTAAAGCCACGGAGCATATTGAACAGCAAATTGAGTATATCAAAGACCTGGAAGCAAAGGGTTTTACTTATCAAACCTCAGACGGTATTTATTTTGATACATCATTATTGAAGGATTACGGCAAGTTGCTCGGCCAAAAAGCTGAAGAAAAAGAAGAAGGTGCACGAGTTGAAAAAAATCTAGAAAAGAAAAACCCGACTGATTTCGCACTTTGGAAATTTTCGCCCAAAGGTGAAAAACGTCAGATGGAATGGGAATCTCCTTGGGGGACAGGTTTTCCCGGTTGGCACATTGAATGTTCAGCCATGAGTGAAGAATATCTAGACACCCCGTTTGATATTCACACGGGCGGTATCGATCTCGCTCCGGTTCATCACACAAACGAAATCGCTCAAACTCAGGGCGCTAGGGGTCATGATCCAGTTAACTTCTGGATGCATGGTGAGTTCTTGATGGTTGATGGCGGCAAGATGTCAAAATCATTGAAAAATACTTACACAATTGATGATCTTATCGAAAAAGATTTTGATCCGCTCTCGTTTCGCTATTTTACTCTTGGCGCTCATTACAGCACGCCATTGAATTTTACATGGAAGGCGCTCGAAGCCGCGCAGAATGCCTTATTTAAACTGTACGATGCGGCGCGAGGCTGGCAAACACCGACTGAAGCAGACCAGGAAGAAGTGGAGAAGTTTCAAGAAAAAGTGTCAGAGGATTTAGATATGCCCGGTGCGGTCGCTGAACTTTGGCGAGTAGTTAATAACGAAGAGATGACATCAGCTGTTAAGGCGGCGACGGTTTTAAAGTTTGATCAGGTTCTGGGCCTTCGTTTGGATGAATACGTCGCTCAACCTCTCGAAATACCACAAGACGTACTTAAGATGTTAGATGATCGTCGCTCAGCTCGAGAGATACGTGATTTTGAGCGCTCCGATGAATTGCGCGATGAAATCGCTGAGAAAGGATTTTTAGTCGAGGACACGCCAGAGGGGCAAAGGGTCAGGATCAAGCATTTTTAAATTAACTATATTGAAATTTAGAGGCGTGAAATAATTCACTCCTCTTTTTTTCTAAATTTTGCTACAATACCTTCATGGTTGCCGCAGCAAATCTTCTTAAACGCAATAAACCTTCTAGTGCCAAACAAGAAGGGGATATTCAGGTTGCGGCTGCTAGTGTTGAAACTCAACCTCAAATGACTGTAGAGGTAACTCCCGAAGCAGCTCCAGCATCAGAGCAGAGAGAGGTAGCCCCTGAAGCCGCTCAAGAGATGATTACAGCCGAGGAAAATCAAGAAATCGTTCCAAAGGAAGTGAGTGAGGCTCCGAAGGCAGTATCGCCTGCAGCTGTTCCAACTCAAAAAGACCCAATCTTGGAAGGGCTTGAAAATATTTTAGCTGATGATCTGGCAGATATTTACATCAAGCTTCCAGAAAATAAAAGACCAGCCTTTAAGGCCAAGGGCGAGGAAATCGCTATTTTGATTAATGAGATGATTTTGACTGGTAAGATCAAAGCAAAAAAAATACTTGATTATATTCGCGATTGGTTGCGCATGGTGCCGGGCATAAACAAATTTTTCTTAGAACAGGCAGCTAAAATCAAGGCTGATCGTATCATGGAGTATATTCACGAAAAACAAGAGAGCTCCGATGATAAAATATAATTATGACATTAGTATTGTTGCAAGCCATGATCGGACCGGTGGAAGTTCCATCCAGTCTTGATCAAATTGATCCAAGAATAATTGCTTTGGTAATTTTTATTATTGCCGGTTTAGTATTTTTTGTCACAGTACTTTATATTGTGAGATCAATTTTGCATTCTAAAAGAGATGTCAAAACAGGCGAATTCGAAAACGTGACTTTATTGGTTACTGTTCCAAAGTTTGAGACCGAGGAAGAAGTTAAAAGCGAGGACAAGATACAAGAGATTCAGGAAGAAATCGCAATCATGGAAACATTTTTTTCCGCTATCGGCGGGCTTAAACCTCAAAAAGGCTTTCGGGCTTGGTTTTATGGCAGAACTGATTCATTAGCGTTGGAAATTGTAGCTCATGATAATTTAATTTCCTTCTATATCACACTACCAAAATACATGAAGGATTTTGTTATTCAGCAGCTACAAGCTCAACATCCAAACTCGCTTGTTGCAGAAGTTGAAGACTATAACATGTTTTCCGAAACCGGAACGGTTGTTGGCGCACATCTCGTTACAAAGCGTGAAAATATTTTACCAATAAAAACTTATAAAGAAGCTGAATCTGATCCTTTAAATGGTGTTACCAACGCGCTTTCTAAAATTCCAAAAGAAGAAGGCGTGACTATTCAATTTATTGTTCGAGTATCACCTGACAATTGGCGTTCACTTGGACGCAAAGTAGTTAAAAACATGCATAAAGGCATGAGCTATAAAGAAGCGAGAAAAGGTCAGTCAGAATTAAAAAAATCCTTTCAATCAAAAGAAAAAAATGATGCTGCAAAGGAGAAGATGGCTAGCCGTCAGTTGAGTCAGGCGGAACAAAAGATGCTTGAGGGTATTGAAACGAAAATGAGCAAAGCAGCCATGGAAGTAAACATCAGAATTATTTCTTCCGGTCAAACCGCAGCAACCGCACAATCAAACCTTAATCAAACCCTACAGGCTTTTAGTCAGTATAATATTTATGAATACGGTAACGCTTTTGAGAAAGAAGTGCCGGGGAATAAAGAAAAGCTGATCAGAAATTACATTTATAGAAACTTTGAAGAAAAGTATTCGATGGTACTCAATACCGAGGAAATGTCCAGCCTGTGGCATCTACCGCTTTCATCAACCGAGACACCAAACATCCGCTGGATGGAGGCTAGGATTGCTCCGGCACCGACAAATATTCCGACCGAGGGTCTTCATCTTGGCTATAACGAGTATCGTGGTGTTAAGAGAGATATCTACATTGAAGATGATGATCGTCGCCGTCACCTTTATATTATTGGAAAGACCGGTTCAGGAAAGTCATATTTTATTCGTTACATGGCTGCTCAAGATATTGCGAACGGTAAGGGTATTTGTGTCGTTGACCCGCACGGTGACTTAGTCGAAGCTTTAATGGGCATGATTCCAAAGGATCGTATTGATGATGTAGTTTATTTCAACCCATCTGATACGGAGCGACCTATGGGTCTAAATATGCTCGAGGCGCCAGACGAATCAATGCGCGACTTTGCCGTTCAGGAGATGATTTCGATTTTTTACATGCTTTTCCCGCCGGAAACGATCGGTCCAATGTTTGAGCACAGCATGCGTAACTTTATGCTGACGCTTATGGCTGATATGTCGGATCCGGGTACACTGGCTGAAATCCCACGTATGGTTGCTGATGATAAATTTCAAGCTAGATGGGTTGCCAGAGTCAAAGACCCGGTGGTTAAGTCTTTTTGGGAAGATGAACAGGCTAACACCAGCGATTATCATAAATCAGAAATGATGGGTTATCTGGTTTCCAAGGTTGGCCGTTTTGTTGAAAACGAAATGATGCGCAATATTATTGGTCAGGCCCGATCAGCCTTTAATTTTAGAGAGATTATGGACGAGGGTAAAATTTTGCTCGTTAATCTTTCCAAAGGTAAGACCGGTGAAGTTAACGCTAACCTACTTGGTTTGATTTTAGTATCAAAGTTACAGATGGCTGCATTCGGGCGTGCGGATATTCCAGAAGACGAACGAAAGGATTTTTATCTTTATATCGATGAGTTTCAAAACTTTATCACGCCATCAATTGCGACGATTCTTTCTGAAGCTCGAAAGTATCGGTTGAACCTTGTTTTGGCTCACCAGTACATGGGTCAGCTAATCCAGGACGGCGGTAAGACAGAGATTCGTGATGCTGTGCTTGGAAACGTTGGTTCAATGTTGGTGGCTCGTGTCGGCCCTGAAGATACAGAGACTCTAGGCCAAGTATTCGAGCCAACATTTTCGCCATACGATTTAATGAATACGGATAAATTTACTTGGAATGCCAAATTGATTATCGGCAATGCTCAAGCTAAACCGTTTACGCTTAAAGCTGTTGCGCCAGAAAAACCAAATTCAAAATTAGCTCAAGCATTGCGTGAAATTTCAAGACTCACCTATGGTCGAGCTAAAGATATCGTTGAGCGAGAAATTATGCTGCGTGCTGGAATCGGGCTAAAGCAAGATATCAAGCCAAAGCAACAAACACCACCACCGACACTATAAGACACGTAACTTTTTATTTTATGAATATGCAAGAACAAAGAGAAGGAGCTCGTGAGGAGGAGCGGAAACAGGCCGTCACCGAGCTACGTCTTCGTGAAGGAGCGAGCTGGGCGGAAATTAATCGCGCTAGCGAGCAACGTAATCAAGAGCAAGACAGGATAATCGCTGCTGCTCATAAACTTGGTTTACCGGAAAGTGTTGATTGGAAGGAGATTCTCGAGGTTGGACGCAAAAAAGCAAATCTAGAACTCGGTTTGCCAGAAGATGCTACTTTTGAAGAAGCGGCTGCAGTGCAGCGACGCAATAAAGCTGTTGAACTTGGTTTGCCAGAAGATGCTGCTTATGAACAGATCAATCAAACCTGGTGGGAAAAAAAGAGATTAGACGGCATCGCTGAGTATAATTTGCCCGAGGACGCTACATTAATTGATGTTAGTAATGCTGAATGCAACAAATCACGCCAAAAATTTGCCGAAGAGCTTGGTTTGAATCGAAATGCTAGTTGGAAAGAAGTCCATGATGCACAAATAGGGCAAAAAATGAATGCAGAAATAGAAAGACTTGGTTTACCAGAAGATGCTAGTACTCGTGATGTTTTTGAAGCTCAATTTCAAGAAAAGCATGCTGCTGAGTGCAGGAGATTCGGTTTACCTGACGATGCAAGTTTAGAGGATTTATCAAGGGCAAAGTATTTTGCTGATCAAGCTTGGATGATAAATATTGCCGATTAATAGAAGAAAATTTAATATAAATAGGTTCAAAATTGGACCTATTTTATTTTTTTGGTACAATGCGATCGTTATGAGTCAGGCTATTTATCGAAAATATCGGCCAAAAAAGTTCGCTGACGTGACTAATCAAAATCACGTAAAAGTTACGCTACAGAATCAGATCATTACTGACAAAGTGGCGCATGCTTATATTTTCGCCGGGCCGAGGGGAATCGGTAAGACCACTTTAGCTCGTTTGTTGGCCAAAGCAGTCAATTGTCACGCTCACAAGGACGGAGAGCCCTGTAACGAGTGTGATCACTGCCAACACATGAATGAAGGCCGAGCGTTGGATGTTATTGAGATTGATGCTGCCTCGCACACCGGGGTTGATAATGTTAGGGAGAACATTATTGAGGCTAGTCGATTTACACCGGGGCAGGGAAAATATAAAATTTTTATCATCGACGAGGTCCACATGCTCTCGACCTCAGCTTTTAACGCTTTGCTTAAAACACTTGAAGAGCCACCTGAGCGGGTAATTTTTGTACTAGCAACTACCGAAGTCCATAAAATTCCGGCTACCATCCTTTCTCGTTGCCAACGCTTTGATTTTCACCGGATCGCTACATCAGAGATCGTTGTTCGTTTGCAGCAGATCGCCAAAGAAGAAAAAGTTAAAGTTGAGGAAGAAGTTTTGACATCAATAGCACGATTATCAGAAGGCTGTCTCCGTGATGCAGAAAGTTTGTTTGGTCAAATTTTAGCGTTAGGTGAGACAGAGATTGGCTATGAGCAAGCATCGTTGATTTTACCAGTGACTAACACAACAACGGTTGTTGAACTGGTTGATGCGTTATCACGCGCTGATCAAAAATCAGCCATAGAGACGGTGAATAATTTTGTTGATCAAGGCGGTTCAATTAAAAATCTTACTGATGAGACAATCGATTTAGTCCGAACAATGATGTTATTCAGCTTAGGCGGTCTCTACAACGAAAGTTATGATGCCCAAACCATGGGTAGTGTTAAAAAGATGTTAGAACGAATTGATGCTAATGATTGTCGTCGATTAATTGATCTTTTACTCGATGCGAGAAATAGGTCGACCCATGACACACTACCGCAGTTACCGCTTGAGATCGTGGCTGTTGAATTTTGTTCTAGGAGCGAAGCCAAGACCAAAGATAATCGGCCACCACCACCGCAAACACCGTCGGCGCCGATATCGGGCAATCAACCATCAGTGCCGGAGGTAAAAAAAGATGCTCCTAACGCATCTTTTTCAATTCAAGAACTTAAAGATAAATGGCAACGATGCATCAAAGAAGTCGCCAAACAAAACATTGCTTTGCCAATCTCGTTACAGTGCGCCGAACCCAGGTCCGTTAATGGATCTGAGATTGTGCTGGGTTTTGCTCATAGTTTTCATTTTGAGACTTTTAAAGATCCGAAAAATTCAAAAATTCTTAGCGAGGCTGTAGCCGAGATTATGCAGACGACCGTAACGATCAGGCCGGTTTATCTCAAAGAGGAAGAGGAAGCGGTAGTTGAGAATTTGGTTCAAGAATTCGGTGGAGCGATTGTTGAATAGTTATTAAACAAAAAATCACCAACATCGTTGGTGATTTTTTGGTTCCCGGACAGGGACTCTGTCGCGCTCGCTATTAGCTCGCTTGTCCAGGGTTGGCGAAAACCTGCCACTGGCAGCTTTTCGGACGCTCGGTTGCTTACATGCGCTCGCACCTCGCTGCCAACCCGTTCGAATCCCCGCAATAAATAAAAAACGGCCAGTTTGCAACTGCCATTTTTCATGGTTCCCGGACAGGGACTCGAACCCCGATTTTCAGGACCAGAACCTGACGTCCTGCCGTTAGACGATCCGGGAATGTGTGAAGAGGATATCCTATTTTATCACCGTTGTCAATATCGAGGTCTTGATATTTTTCACAGATGATGTAATCTTACACGGACAAACTTAACCCAAGAGGTTCAGGATGAAGTACGTTCTTTTTGTCAGCAAAGAACCTGACGCTCTTGGTTTGAGAACAACCAGAATCGTTTGCATGCGCTGCGGTTCAGGCGATGAAACTCCCTGTTTCTCCGAGGAACTTGGTAGAGATGGCCTGCCTTACTGCGCTCTATACGAAAGGAAGATCGCTGAAGATGATGGGCCGGTCAACTTTTCCTCAGCGCCCATCGAGCACGACGAGTGCGTGGAAATCGAGATTATCAGCATTCAAAGCTGAACCAACGTGCCCCGCGACTGCGGGGTGATTTATTTTCTCTTGATAATTCGGCCAAGATCTGCTATTCTTCCGCACTATGGAAAGTAAGCCAAAGATTTTATTAGGCATGAGTGGCGGGGTTGATTCATCTGTTGCCGCGGTTTTGTTGTTGAAACAAGGTTACGAAGTCATTGGCGCTTTTATGAAGAACTGGAGCGACGGTGATGATTTGGCGGAGTGTTCCTGGCGCACGGAGCGTCGTGACGCTCAACGGGTAGCGGCTAAGCTCGGCATTGATTTTCACACATTTGATTTTGAAGATGCATATCGACAAAATGTTTACGAATATATGCTTCATGAATATGAGGCTGGACGAACGCCTAATCCGGACGTGCTTTGCAATAAATATATGAAGTTTGGATATCTGATGCGGGAAGCCGAGAAACTTGGTTGTGATGTTGTAGCTACAGGTCATTATGCTCGCATTAAACACGATCAGGATGGGACAGCTCATCTTTTATCAGGTCTTGATAATAATAAGGACCAAAGTTATTTCCTCTGCCAACTTTCTCAAGATCAACTGAAAAAAACAATGTTTCCGATTGGTGATTTACAAAAAAACGAGGTCCGCAAGATCGCTCACGATCATGACTTGCACGTTGCTAATAAAAAAGACAGTCAGGGTATTTGTTTTGTCGGCAAAGTTGAGATGATTGATTTTCTTCGCGAGCGAATTCCTGAAAAAGAAGGCAACATCATTACGACAAGCGGGGAAGTCATCGGTCAGCACCGTGGCCATCAGTATTATACGATCGGTCAACGGTCAGGACTTGGTATTGGCGGTGGTACTCCATATTTCATTGTTGAGCGTCGACCAGGGTCAAATGAGGTTGTTGTGGCGCTTGGTGAAGATGATGAAAGATTGTATTCAACACACTTACAAGCTGAACAACTTAGTGAGACTGTGCCTGACTGTATGGATAATTTTGTTGTTCAACCCATTCAAGCTCGAATTCGTTATCGTCAGCCGTTACAGAGCTGCCAAATCAAACAGATCAAAGATGGCGTCGTCACTGTTGAATTCGATCAACCGCAGCGCGCTGTAGCACCAGGACAATTCATCGCGTTTTATAATCAAGACGAGTTAATCGGGTCGGCGATCATAAAATAATTTGGTATCGACAAAAGATGAAATTTCAGTTAGCATACCCTCACTATGACTCCTCAGGATCGAATAAGAAATTTCTGCATCATTGCACATATTGACCACGGCAAGTCGACTCTTGCTGATCGTTTGCTTGAGATTACCGGCACAGTCGATAAGCGTAAGATGAAAGAGCAGATGCTTGATTCGATGGATCTTGAGCGCGAGCGAGGGATTACGATCAAGTTGGCGCCAGTGCGCATGAAATATGTCAAAGATGGCAAAGAATACACGCTTAATCTCATTGACACACCAGGGCATGTTGATTTTACATACGAAGTTTCACGATCGCTGGCTGCAGTCGAGGGAGCTATTCTGTTGGTTGATGCCACTCAGGGCGTTCAGGCTCAGACCATCGGAAACTTATATTTAGCCCTCGATCAGAATTTGGAAATCATTCCGGTGCTAAATAAGATTGATCTTCCGGCTGCAGATATTCCGGCTCGAACCGAGGAGCTGAAAAATCTTATTGGCTGCCAAGCAGAAGACATTTTAACTGTTTCAGCTAAAACTGGAGAGGGAGTTGAAAAGCTACTTGATCGCATTGTCGAAAAAGTTCCATATCCTCAGGGCCGTGATGTGGAGTCACCCCGAGCATTGGTTTTTGATTCAAATTATGATGATTATCGAGGAGTTGTTGCTTATATTCGAGTAGTCGATGGCAAGATTCGCAAACGTGATCAACTAAAAATGATGGCCACAAAAGCGGTAACAGAAATATTAGAAGTAGGTGCATTGTGCCCTGGGTTTTTTCCGACTGAAGATTTAGAGACTGGTCAAATTGGATATGTCGTGACCGGTTTTAAGGACATCTTGGCTTGCCGTGTTGGCGACACGATGACGTTGAGCAGTGTTAAAGATGTTAAGCCGTTAGCTGGTTATCGCGAAGTTACGCCGATGGTTTTTGCTGGTATCTTTCCGGAAGAAGGTGATGATTACGACACACTACGTGAAGCGATGGAACGTTTAAAACTAAACGATGCTGCCTTGATGTATGAACCAGAACAATCGCCGGCACTTGGCTTTGGTTTTCGTTGCGGATTATTAGGTATGCTTCATCTTGAGATTTTAAAAGAACGACTTGAGCGTGAATTCGGTATCCAGTTAATCGTTACTGTGCCATCAGTTGCGTACCATATTTATCGACGAGAAAGTGACGAAGCAGAACTGATAAAGAGTCCGCTCGACCTACCGGATCCATCTCATATCGATCGAATTGAAGAACCGTGGGCCAGGCTTGATATAATTACTCCGGCCGAGCATATAGGCGGCATAATGTCTTTTGTTCAGGAACGGCACGGTATTTATAAAAATACTGAATTTCTCTCTGAAGGCCGAGCGATCCTGCGTTATGAGATCCCGCTTTCTTCGATCATTGTTGATTTTTACGATCGTCTTAAATCAGTCACCAGTGGTTTTGCTTCGATGAACTATGAAGTTTTCGAGTACCGTCCGGCTGATATTGTCCGGATGGATATTCTTGTAGCCGAAGAACAGGTGGAAGCTTTAGCGACTTTTACTTATCGCGATGAGGCGGAAAAAATGGGGCGACGTATTGTTGAAACACTTAAAAAATCAATTCCGCGCGTGCAATTCGTCATCAAACTTCAGGCTGCTATTGGTGGCAAAGTTGTGGCTGCCGAGCGCATTTCTGCGTTGCGTAAAGACGTCACTGCGAAGCTTTATGGCGGTGATGTAACGCGAAAACGTAAGCTATTAGAGAAGCAGAAAAAAGGAAAGAAAAAGATGTTAGCAGCTGGAAAAGGTCAGGTACGGATTCCGAGCGAAGCATATTTGAATGTTTTAAAACGATAATTTCCAAATAGGCCTGAATTGGCCTATTTTTAGTCTAAAAGCCTTGACAAAAGGCCTTTTTTGTGCTATATTACTCAGTTCCTTTTTTGCCAATTTTGGCATCCTGAACTGGGGGAAATTGAAATGTCACGGCAACAGAACAACTCAAACTCCGCGCTGATGCGTGGTACGGTCGTCTTCTACAATCTGGCCGGAAGGTATGGTTTCATCAGACCGGACGGTACGCCACCCGAGAGCATCGACTTCGAGAACCATTCATCGCATGACGTCTGGTTCCCGATGAGCCGCGAGCGTGGCTTCCAGCTCACGCGCGATGGCGTCGCCTTCTCTCACTTGCCTAGCAGCAAGTGGCCAGTGCGGACCGGCGGTGATCGGGTCGTTTTCAAGATCGGAGAAGATCGTCCTGACCGG
>JBDRDZ010000109.1:0-5715 GCA_043820165.1 Patescibacteria group bacterium | reverse complement strand
GCATTTCTCCGCGGACGAGCGCCTCATAGTGAGGATGAATCCAGCCGTCAAAGCCTAAAGCGCACAGTTGATTTTTGACAGCAACCATTTCGTGCATAAAACTACTGCTGCCTAGAACATATATTCTCATGGCGGGCCACTCGGGTTAAGTGCCCGGAATCTTGGGCACGTTGAGGGCTTTTTCTGGGCTGTTTTGGGGCGGTAGTTTTAGGCATCCAGGTCGGGGCAAAATGTTACAAATGTTACACTTTTTCGGGCATTTGGAGTGTAACATTCTCTATACCAGACGAGCCTCCATAAGCTTCATGGTCAGTGCCGACTCACTCATCCGATAAAGCTTCGAAAGCGCTTTAAGGTCGTGCAATTTCTTAAAATCCTTCTTAATAAGAGCTGTGGGGATGAGTAGTTCCCCCGCAAAGAGATGTGCCTCCTTCTCATTATAAGAGCCATCATTCTGATTCCCCGTGCAGGTATGGCCAAGCAACAGATGGCCAATCTCATGGGCAATGGTAAAGCGGCGGCGATACCAAGAATGATTTCCGTTAAAACCAATCGTCGCATACTCAGCATCGACTTTGCGTACCACCACTAAGAGCCCCGATACTTTCTGGCCAGCATCTATGCGATGTACGTCCAGGGGTCGAGTTGTTTGGACATGCTCAATAATGCGTTGCAAGGAAACAGGAGCCTCAGATATTCCCACATCCTTCACTAGACGCTGCGCGAGATTTTTTGCGAGCGTCTTGCGTGGCCCCAGATCAGGAAGATCGCTTTCCATTCTTTTTGCTCTTAGCTAGATCAATAAAACGAAGGATAGCGTCCTTATCCTCCTTACTTAGATCTTTGTCAGTCCGAAGCGCCACACGGACATCAATAGGTGCATTTTCTTTTTGACCAAGAAAGTATCTAGTATCGCGATGAAGAACTTCCGCCAGACGTTCTAAAATTTCGGACGACACTTTACGCTCGCCGCTCTCTATAAGAGAAATAGCCGTGGCAGACTGAAAGCCTACAGCTTCTGCCAGCTGCAGCTGCGAGAGGCCACGCTCTTCCCGGGCAATCTTAATACGAGCCCCTATATGGTTACTTTGCCCATTTTTCATAATGTCATTGTAATAGTTTCAAAACGATTTGACAAGCATATTGCCACTTTGGTAAATTATACTTAGCGTTATGAAAATACGCGGTTACACTTAAAATCAATCACAATGAACACCTACTTATTATCATACGACCTGATCCGTCCCCACAAAGACTATGTGGATTTGCACGAGCATTTGCGGAGCTATCCCAATTGGGCAAAGCCCCTGCAATCCGTGTGGCTCATCAAGAGCTCGCTCACTGCAGTCGAGGTACGGGACGCAGCTCAATCTCATATGGATAGCGATGACAAGATTTTTGTTGTAGATGTCACTACTCGAGCAGCAGCGTGGGATAAGCTTCCGCAGGACGTTTCTACTTGGATCAAAGATAATTTATAAATCACCTCAATATGATTATTACGAAAAAGCGCGTCAGGAATATTGACCGCTATACAAAAATGATTAAGGCTGACACGACGATAAGAGTTGGGGTCAGCGATACAGGCCGGTTCACGAGACAGTTGCAACAAATAGGTTTTAGCTCTGCTCGGAGTGCGGGCGAAATCATTCTACCTGCAATAATTGGTTCTATCAGCCGTTATAACGCCGATGGTCGGGATATTATTCACCGAGACCAGCCTAAAGAGACGTTATACCGCCAGACGGAATGGCACTGGAAGGAGTGGCACGGGCGCGACACAATTACGCAAAGCAAAATCGTGGATGTACCGTATGAGCGATACCCTCGTACACATGTGGCGCCACCGGGTGTCGAGCTGACAATATTCACAACCACAGCCGGTGGAACCATCGTTGCCGGACCAGAAATTCAGTATTCGGATGATGCCAAAGAGCAGCTGACTCACACGGTCAATTTATTGCTCGAAATATTTGGGGAATGCCAATTCTTTACCGCTGATCTAAATCAAATTATTCAAGTTCCTATTAGGCGGTTGAACTGGCATTTGCTGCCGCCAGGGCAACGGCCATGGGAACAGTTACGCCATGATCTAGAGCCGATTATAAATCTTGCACCGGAAGGTAAACGCGTGGTGATCGAGAACCGTCTAGAAACGATTAGTAAATATAAGCCCGACTTCCATGCCTACGGCACAGGTGGCTTTCAGGGATATGTTGTGCTTGGCTTCACCGATCGCCAGTTATATGTACTGGAGAGCTTAATTTACGGCAACGCGACCTATGTATTGGGACGGGGTTGGGAGGAAATCTCAAAACTAACTAAGGCGGAGATTCTGCAGGAGGATTGGCATCTTCATCGCTTCATTCACCGCGAGGGATGGATGAATAATGTTAACGACTTGCTTGCTATTCGTGAGAAAAGTGAAGCAATAGCGTAAATACTATGGCCACAAAGAAGAAAATTGATCCTATCTATTCCCCCGAACACTACCAAATGAAAAGGTTAGTCAGGAGTAAGCGTTTTCAGTCTCAGCTAAGGAAACTTCATCAATCCTGGAAGTCGCATGGAGTTACTGTCCCTACTAACGGATTTAAACGAGCTAAGGACTACTACTCTTGGGTGGCAAAACTACGTAGCGCCTGTAATAAAGCAATGGATAGCCAGGAGGTGGCGGATGCCATCATGAAAGTTAATAATAATCCTTCCCTGTCTCCCACCGAGAAGGTATGGCGCCGGTTCGAGGTACAAAAATCATGCACACCACCAACGCCACATGGCGCAGTTGATAAATTACTGAAGGCATGCAGCTTAAATCCTAAAAATGAACAGTATCGAAGGTTTATTACTAAATACATATTCTTCGGTCAGAGGGAGTTCTCAAAACCATTTTTCACTGTTCATGGCAAGCGAAACAAAGAGACTGACGAATGGGGGATTTTTCTCAAGTTAGAGGGCCATACAAAACCAGGGCATATTGTGAAGTTCTGGAGTCAAGTCGATGCGTATCTTAAATTACTACCTGATTATGTGGGAAAAAATAAGCCATGGGAGGAGTTCGAACGAGATCTTGAAATCTTTGAAACATATCAGGGACTTAAATCATCTCTCCCAGGCAAGCGGGCACGATACCAGTCGGATGGATTTACCTTGGATTCAAGGACATGGCAAATGCTACGAGAACGCGACAGGGGTAAATATGAAAAACTAACGCTTTCCCAGGTTCGGAAATCAGTTTCTAAAATAGCTGCTCTAGACGATTAGACAACATAAGAGGTGTCTTAAACGGCGCACAGCGCCTACATATATCCATCACAATATGGGCATTACTTTTTAATGCCTAATCTTTATGTCCACCAAGCTTCAATGGCGCACCGAGCGGCGGAAAGTCTCGGATCTGGTGCCAAACCCTAACAATCCACGGGCAATTACTCCCAAGCAGATGAACGACCTTAAACGAAGTCTGCGGAAATTCAATCTGGCTGAGATACCTGTAATCAACACAGATAATCATGTTGTTGCTGGACACCAGCGTCTTCTCGCACTGCAACTACTTGGCAGGGGTGAGGAACATATATCTGTACGTGTCCCGAGCCGCAAGCTTACACAAAAAGAATATGACCAGTATTTGCTCTCCTCCAACCGCATCGGCGGTGAATGGGATTGGGTAAAACTGGCCGAGTACTTTGATGTCGGTGATTTATTGGCCAGTGGATTTGACGATATTGATCTCTCAAATATCTTTGACGACACCACTGTTGAAGATGATGACTTCCATATTGATGAGGAGCTTAAGAAAATCAAGAAAACGTCAGTTAAGCCGGGTGATTTATATCAGATGGGACCACATAGGATTAAATGCGGCGATAGCACTAATGATGTCACGGTCAGACAGTTGGCCGGCCGGAAACGAGTCGCGGCGATTATACAAGATCCACCTTTCAACATTAAACTGTCCTACGACAAAGGCATCGGGGGTAAGGGACACTATGGTGGCAGCGTCGATGACGACAAACCTGATAAGGAGTATGAAAAGATGTTGCGTGATGCGCTGATAAACGGATTGTCTGTGTGTAAGCCCGACGCGCATATTTTCACCTACTGCGATCAGTCTTACGTCTGGCTGCTGCAGCAGTTATATAAAGAGTTGGGTATTACGTATAAACGAACGTGCCTGTGGATTAAGAATAACAGCACGCCGACACCAAACGTGGCATTTAACAAACAATACGAGCCGTGCGTATATGGGATTCGTGGCAAGCCATATCTGTCCGACCGCGTAAAAAACATCTCGGAAATTATGAATCAAGACATTGGTACCGGCAACCGCACTATCGAAGATATTCTGGACATGATCGACGTGTGGTTGGTCAAGCGCGTGGCCGGTGGCTACGAGCATCCCACCGAAAAACCACCCAGTCTGCACGAAAAAGCCCTGCGCCGCTGTACGAAACCCGGCGACATTGTGCTGGATCTGTTCTCTGGATCCGCCAGTCTTATGGTGGCCTGTGATCAATTGAAACGCTTCGCGTACTTGGTCGAGCGCGAGCCTGTATTTGTCCAATTAGCACTCAACCGCTATGCAAAACTCTCTGGCAAAAAAGTCCGCCAGCTTAATTAAGCCCGGGGCCATCTGGCAGATGGGCGAGCACCGGCTGGCCTTCGGTGATTGTCGAAACGTAAAACTACTGCGTCGTCTTGTAGGCACTGAAAAAATCCAACTTGTCTGTTGCGATCCTCCCTACGGTGTGGCAGCAGTTGAGGCAAAACGTGACTTCGCGACATTAACTAAAAACAAGGCAATTGCGAATGACCAGCTCCAATCCGAGGCAGACTATCGCACGTTCAACCGTGACTGGCTCAAAGTGATCGCGCCGCACCTCGCCCGCAAGAACGCCACCTACATCTTTAATGCTGACAAGATGGTCTGGGCATTGCGCGAAGGCATGCAGGATGCCGGATTTAAAATTGCCCAGTTGCTCATCTGGGTAAAATCTCATGCCGTCGTCGGCCGCCTCGACTATACCCCGCAGCATGAACTGATTGTTTATGGCTGGCACGGCACGCACCGCTTCCGCCGGGCAAAAGACAAATCCGTTCTCTTTTACCCGCGCCCAACCAAAAGCCCACACCATCCAACAACCAAACCCATCGGTCTCATCCGTCGCCTTATTCTCAATAGCTCCGAAATCGGCGATATCGTCTATGACGGATTCCTCGGCAGCGGCACCACGCTGCTTGCTTGCGAGCAGACCAAGCGCCGCTGTGTTGGCGTTGAGCTTGATGTGGAGTACTGCCTTACTACCATCCACCGCTGGGAGCGTTTAACCGACCAGAAGGCGCAGCAACTATGAAAAAGAACGACGCCACGAAGAAGCTTCTGCTCGAGCAGCTGCGCAAGACACCGATCATTGAAGCAGCTTGTCAGAAAGTTGGTATCGCGCGCATGACATTTTACCGCTGGAAATCATACGATCAAGAATTTGCGCAGAGGGTTGAAAAAGCTTTACTCGACGGACGACTTCTAATGAACGACTTGGCGGAAGGCCAGCTAGTAAGCGCTATCAAAGACCGTAACCTATACGCGGTGACGTACTGGCTTAAACACCACCACGATGCATATAAGACCCGGGTGCAGATTGAAGGAGCAATTAATACGGTGCACGAGCTATCTCCCGAGCAGGAGGCACTTATGCGCCGGGCGTTCAAGCTGGC
>JBDRDZ010000108.1:0-5190 GCA_043820165.1 Patescibacteria group bacterium | reverse complement strand
GACGTGGTAGAAGAGCACCTCGTAGTCCTTGCCCTTGTTCATCGCCATCCAGTCGTTCTGGAAGGCGAAATCTCCGATGAAGTGCGCTGCCAGCAACAGCATGCATTTGGTCATGAATGCGCTGAAGACGAACATTTCTACCTCCCGGCGAAACATGGTTTGAAGGAGCTACTTTCAGCATATCGGATGGTCAATATTTGCCCAGAGCAACTGTCGAGATTTTCGACAACATCTTGACTTCTCGAAAAATCAAGCTAAAGTAATAATGTATGTATGTGAAGCACTCGCCAGAGCTGATCAAAGCCGTTAAGGCTTTTGGGCTCGATACAAAAGAAGCGGAAATATACTTAGCCGGAATAGAATTGGGCCCGGCCAGTGTTTTAGATCTTGCACGCCGGACAGAAATGGCCCGGACTACCTTGTATCCAATTTTGGAAAAGCTACGACGGCTTGGTTTGTTCCGCTACGCAAAACAAAAAAAGCGTTCACAGTACATCGCTGTGCCACCGACCGCACTGCTCCAACTCTTATCTGAACGTGAGCATACTTTGATCGAAGCTATTCCTCAGCTCGAAGCTCTCCATGGTACAGTGCACGAAGGTGCTGGTGTTACTCTTTACGAAGGCACTGACGGTTTTAAACAACTCTGGCAAAAAATTTATCGTTCTGGAGTTAAAGAGTATCGTAATCTAACCACTGGCGTAGGTTTATTGGATTATGTTAAAGAGCCTTACTTAGTCGAACGAATTATTGCTGAGCGGCTAGAACGCGGCATCAAAAGTTACCAGTTGATTCCAGAAACTACTCTGGGTAAAAGGATTGTCAAAAAAGATAAAGATGAGATGCGTGAGTCAAGATTCCTGCCGGCTGATGCTGAAATCCCAGCGAGCATGCTCATTTTTGGTGATGATGTAGCCTTCATCACAACACGCGCGGAGAATACAATGATTCTAGTAGCTAGCGGCGAAACAGCCAGAACTCATAAAACCATGTTTGATCTACTCTGGCAGTGTGCTAAAAAACCAGAGAATCTGAAATAATATGCAAATACCGAAAAGAAAATCTGAGTCTGATCGCCAAGCCATGCATCAACAAGATAATTATCTGACTCTCGAGGCCATCGAACGAATGAAAAAGAAACTGGCTCGATTAAAAAATGAGCGTCCGGCACTGATCGAGGAATTAACGCGCACGCAAGCTATGGGCGATCTTTCCGAAAACGCCGGCTATCAGAACGCCAAGTTCGCTCTTCGGCGCAACGAGAATCAGATTCTGAATATTGAAGAAAGAATTACATATGCTATCCCGATCGAACCCGGATCGGAGAATGGCGAGATTAGGCTAGGATCAACCGTGGTTGTACGAGCCAATGGTCGTGAATACGTTTTTGAAATCCTCGGCGTTCAAGAAGCCGATCCGCTTCACGGTAAAATCTCTTACAAATCCCCTCTTGGCGAACTCCTGCTCGGTCACCGCGCCGGTGATAAAGTGACGCTTAAAAAAGAAAATGGCGAGATTGAGTATGAGATTTTAGAGGTGAAATAAATTCACGACAACTCAATCACCGCGTCGCAATTTTTGATCAGCTCATCACGATTATCAGCAATGAGAATCGTGTTGTTTTTATCAATGATTTTTTGGAAAACTTTTACGAGCACTGGTAGGTCGCTCAAATGCAAACCGCGCGATGGCGTGTCGAGAATATAAATACAGCGATCGCCAAGTTTTTTTGATAAAATTTTAGCGAGTTTAACGCGTTGCGCTTCGCCGCCCGAGAGCGTGCCTGAACGCTGGCCAAGCGGCAGGTAACCCAGGCCGACCTCTTGCAAGAAGCCGAGCTTGCGCACCACCAATGGATACTCAGCGAACAGCTTGATCGCTTCTTCAATCGTCATCTCGAACAAATCATAAATATTCACGCCTTGATAATCAGCTTTCGAAAGACTATCTTTTTTTGCCTGCCAATTTTTTGAGTTAAAGCTAAAATCAGCTTTTTTCAACTTCATTTTTTTGCTAGCTGGCAGACCGGCATAAACGTCACGAATAACATCCCAAATACCTAAATATGTTGCCGGCGTGCTCGTTGGCGTACCACTGAGCGGCCGTTGATCAACCAGGTAGGAACGACGGACGTTTGTTTTACCGACAATGCCTTTATAGCCTGTTCGATATTTCCAGGCACTCTTGCCCTTGAAAAGCGCTCCGTAGACAACTGAAAGCAAAGTCGACTTACCGGATCCTGACGGTCCTGTAATACAAACCAGGCTCGCGAGCGGAATCGTCAACGTATAATTCTTGATGGAATTTTTAGTAATGCCTTTGATCGTCAGCTCTCGCCTTTTCATGAGTTGAGCCCGATCACTCGGCGCGCGCTGATAGTCGACTCGTTCCGCTAAGCGCGAAAAGACGTATTTTGACGTTGGCGTTTTTGCCGTGCGGTATTTGGCAATCGTACCTTGAAAAACAACTTTTCCACCTCGACTACCCGACTCCGGACCAATTTCAATCACATGATCGGCACCGGCGATAATATCTTTATTGTGTTCAACAACAATTACGGAGATGCCACGCTCAACCAATCCGCGAAGCAACTTTAGAATCTCCAAACGTTCTTGATGAGCTAAGCCGGCACAGGGTTCATCAATAATTAGCAGATCTCCCTTTTTGGCTTTCTTGATTGTCTGGCTTAGAAGATAACGATTGGTTTCACCCAAACTCATTTTCGGCAACGCAATTACTTTTTGAGCAATCACGTGCGTCTTTGGCAGACCAGTCACTTGCGCCTCGACTTCTTCTCCCTGCGAAGCACGATAAATCACATCGTAAACTAGCGATGATTTGCCACTACCGCTTTTACCAACAATAACTACCAACCGGCAAAGCGGAATTTTCACAGTTACATTTTTTAAATTGTGCTCCCGCGCCTGACGCACAGAAATATTTTTTGCCATATTCACCTATTAGTATATCTTGTTCGTGAGCTTAAGCATATCAAACTAATCATTGACAACGCATCATTTCTAGCTTATACTCCTCCTACAACATTCCCGGATCGTCTAAGGGCAGGACGCCAGGTTTTGGTCCTGGAAATCGGGGTTCGAATCCCTGTCCGGGAACCAAGAAAAATGGGCAGTCGCAAGACTGGTCGTTTTTCATTTTTCATACAGGAATTCGAACGGGTTGGCAGCGAGGTGCGAGCGTATGCGTGCTACTGAGCGACCTAAAAGCTGCCAGTGGCAGGTTTTTCGCTAATCCCAGATAAGCGAGCTTACAGCGAGCGCAACAAAATCCCTGTCCGGAAAACAATAAATCCTCCAGCTTTGGCTGGGGGATTTATTGTTTTTTAATAAGAGGTTTGAGTACCAAAAAGACCTGTACCAAAATACAGACCTTTTTTACTTCATTTTTATTGCTGTTTTCTAGAGGTCAGATCTCGCTTGAGCTGATCAAGCACTTTCGAGGCATGTTCCCTGCCGCCAAGTCCAAAAGCCAATCCACCAGCTAAGGCGAGCATAGCCACAAATCCGGTAAAAAGTACCTGGATGAGTGATTGAGCAATGCCTAATTGAATCAGAGCAGCCATAAAACTAAAGACAACAATCGACCACTTGGCAATCCCAGCTACAAAGTTAGCGCTTTCCATTTTAGCTGCTTCGATCGATGATCGAATGACAGTATAAACAAAGTTAGCCAAGATTACGCCAACGAGCAAAATGACAACCGCAACAAGAACGTTCGGGATGTAACTAACGACGTCTGTCAAAAATGCAGTTAGTTGACTCCATTGTAAAACATCGGCAGCGGCCACTAGAGCAATGATGATGATAAACCATTTAATTAACCAACCCAGAAATGCAGCAACATCGAGTTTGATGCCGGCTTTCATGAAAAATGTCTTGACCTCTAATCTTTCCATTAACTCATCGATCTTGAGCATTTGAATCAATCTAACTACTGCTGACTTCAGCAGATTGGCAACCAACAAACCGACAAGAAAAACAATTAACGCTAGTAGAAGTTTGGGTAAAAAGAGAAGGATAACCGCCCAGAGATCAATAAAGGCTGCTCTGAGCACATCAACGTATTCGGGCATAAATTAGGTGTTAAAAATTAGGAGTTAGATTTATATTTCCGTCCAAGCACATCTTTTTTTGAAGGGGTGATCTTAGCTGCCTGAGAATATATTGGAATCAGCATCCCCCCACGACTCACAGGAATAATTTTTGTATTATTGAAATTTTTGATTGTATCAATATCTTGTTCAAGTACATTTTTTTGAATGCCAATCAATTCCACGTTGGATACAAATCTTATTGTATTGATAATCGACAGAGAGGTTCTTAGCGACGTTGCTGAACCCGGTCCAACTACAGCGACGATCTGCTTAATATCTGCAACTCGTGTATTATTATCATCAAGAAAATCAACCAGTTCTTTTAAGTGTTCTTCAGGACCAACATGTACAGTACGAATTGGAGGCTCACCTGGCGTTCCTAAAACACCAAATGTTATATAATTGATATCCTGTCCATTGACGTAAAGGATCATAGATCAGTTTTAAACTCATTGATCAAAATCACTTTATTCGAGTTCAGCAATGAGAGTAAAAATCGATCTTTAATTTCACGACGATATAAATATTCGTCTTTTGGCATGTACGTGTAATTAATCTCTCTGCTGATTTCTTTTTCAAAACCGCCAATAGCTTTTTCTAGTTTTTTTGAATCAATTTTCCCAACAATCAAGATATCAGACGGCACTTCTGTGTCATCAATAAATTTGCCGCTTAAAAACAATAAATCAATCTTACCGTTCTCTGTAACCTCCTTCACAAATGAACGATTCATCATGATAGCAGACTTCTTCATGATGCTACGCAGTTCATCGAAAAAAGAAAATTGTGAATTAGCTTTGTAATATTTCTTCTTTTCATTTGCACGTTTTGGCGTCTCTCTATTCTCGGCCTTAAGAATATTTCCCTCTACCTCCAGTACGATATTTAAATCAACAAGATTTTGCAGTTCGCGACGAACCGAGTTTAATTGAGCATCAATACGCCTGGTCAATTCACGCACGTAAAAAGCACGTTCAGGATTATCTAAAAATAAACCCAATAGGCGTACCCTGGTTTTTGAGCCGAAAAGTTGTTCAATGTGAAATTCACCAGAAACTGTGTAGGTTGAACTAACT
>JBDRDZ010000107.1:0-12036 GCA_043820165.1 Patescibacteria group bacterium | reverse complement strand
GTTCATCCAAAATTCCAGAAATTGGTACCTCACCAGATTCGAAAACGTGAAGCATGATCGGTACGGCCTCAGCAGAAAGGTCATCAAAAAGTGGAAACGGATCAAGTGGGTTGTCAGCTGTAGCTCTGGCGATGTTAAGTTTGACTGCAGTGGCATCCGGAGTTGACATGGTAAAGAATAGCGCGGCGGTGCCGATGACCAGGAGTCCATTTCTGATTAATTTTTCTTGTCCTGAATTGCGGACAATGTTGACAAACATCATGCCAAAAAGTACAGCGATGACGATCAACATCCACATACCAAAGAGTCGAGTAGGCGTGTAGTTGTATGCATCGATGTAAAGCTGTAGACGAATGAAGGCTGATATCATAATAAGCACGGTTTCCACGATTAGCGAGAGATGTAGAGCGACGATAATGCCTTTGGTGCGCTCGGAGTGAATCCAGCGCAAGGTGAGTGAGAGCAAAACGACTAAAACAGCTACAACTGTCAACTGAGTAAAACCTTGTCGCACGTATTCGGAGTAAGTGATGCCCTCGATAGCATCGAAAGCTGCTTGACCACCAAAAAGATAAACTGCTTGGATGATCAAAAAGGTGGTGAAGAGCAAATTAACTGAACCAAGCACGATCGCGCTTTCAATCTTACCTTTAGGTACTCGTTCTTGCAGGGCTTTGATCTCGAAACGTTGCCAAAAAGCAGCAGCAAAGAAAAGTAAAAAGCCAAAAGTAAAGAAACCGATCATTATGGCATGTCGAATACTATTACTGACATCTGTAAAGGTTTTTAGCCAGTCGGAAAAGTCTTTGAGTATGCCATCGACCACGGCATCAGCATTGGCAAAGAGGGCAATAAAGACAATTAGAATTGGGATTGAAATACCAACCCCGATGGCAATTGATGTCCCACGATTACTCAGTTTTGCAGGTTTGAGTTCGCATAGTACATGAGCTCGACCAAGTAGATGACGAGCTAAATTTAAAGTCGAGATTTTAATCAGATCAATTGGATGCTTAAAATGTGCCTGATAGCCAATCATGAAAATCACAAATAAAATATTGGCCATCAAGAAGCCAAAGGCACTTAAAGTTAAACCAAGTTCAGATGTCCAAAAAACAAAAGTCGCGCTGTACGCAAGAGCGAAACCAGCAGCGACCCAGGATCTGATTGGAGTCTGTTGTTTCGTGTAGTAAGCCAGACCGATAGCGGCACCAAGAAAGGCGATCTCGGCCAGAAAGATATTCAAGCCGACATAATTGGCTTTAAAGAAGATGATATCGAACCAAACGCCAAGCGAAAGAGCTATTAAGGCAATAATCCAAGCATTTTTTTTCATATATGTATATTCTTTCATCAAAAAGTTTGTTTGACAATCTTATTGCTAGTACAATGGGATCATGACTTTTGTTTCAATTCATTTTAGAAAGAAAAAATTTCGGCCCAATGCGGCGGTCATTATCAGCAATGGCCAGGGCCAAATTTTATTATGCGAACGCTACGATAAGCCAGGGCAAATTCAGACCGTTCAAGGTGGCATCGACGAAGGAGAGACTGCGGAGCAGGCAGCGGCGCGAGAGTTGAAAGAAGAACTTGGCCTCCAATCAGCGGATTTTGCAATCAAAGCTTATTTACTTGGTACACATAAATATGAATGGACGCCAGAAATTCAAAAAAGGATGCGTCAACTGCGTGATATGAGCGAATTCTCAGGCCAAGAGCAACATTTCTTTTTAGTAGAAATTGATCCAGACCAGAAATTTGATCTTGATTTTCATCATCGGGAGTTTTCGCAGGTTTGGTGGGGGAGTCCTCAAGAATTAGTTGATCAAATTTGGCATCGTAAGCGTCCAGGAATCGAAGCAGCACTGGAAGGATTTGATTTAATATAAAAGAAAAACCGCCATCCTTGGATGGTGGTTTTTCTGGAGCGGCAGACCGGGGTCGAACCGGCGACCTCTTCCTTGGCAAGGAAGCGTTCTACCACTGAACTACTGCCGCGAAACGCTCTTTTGTGATCAAGACTATAGCATTTGGGTTATTGACTGTCAACCCAGATAATTGTGCCCGGTGCCGACACAAGTTCGACACCGGGCTGGGGAGGGAGATTGGTGAGACTGATTGAAACGGGGAAAGAGACAATCAAGATCTCGGTTTCAGGCTCGCGCCCGAAGCGAAGGAACTTTTGAGTCTATTATGCCGGTCAAAAAACGTCTGGTAAATTTAACTTGTTCTACTTTGTTTATATAGGTACAATCATTAAATATTATTCTTAATGTTTTTATTATGAACATTGAATTCGAAGAAGGCGCTCCGGAGGCAAATGAGCTCTCACCTGCTGAACTGCCTGAATATTTGCAAAATTACGAAGAAGATGTTGAAGCACTTGGGATTGAAACGGACGCCAGCTCAGAGGAAAAGGCCGAGATAGCCGCACGTTTAGATACGCCCGAAGGCATGGAAAAAGTTCAAGAAGCTCAGGAGATAAAAGAGGTTGGACCAGATCAGATGGCTGAAGCTATGGTTCAAAGCAAATTGAGCATGGAAGACATCACTGCGCTACAAGAAAGTTACAAAGAGTTAATGGCCTCGGGTAATTTTAAAAAAGGTGATTCGGAAAGTGGCATGGTGATGAGTGTTATCGAAAGCCATTTTATGGCTGATAAAGAACAGATTTACGATGCACTTAAATATACCGGTATCCTTGGTCCGATTTTAAGTACTGGGGAATCAGTATATTACGGTTATAAAGCTGTAGCGGCCGATAGTTCCGAGGAGCGTAATGAATATATAAAAGCCGCTTGGGACGAATCAAAAAAGTGGAATCCGGTTATGTGCATGGGCGAAGCGGCATATCGTACCGGTAAAATTGCGCTGAGCGAAGGTGAAGATCGACAAAATGAAATCCAGGCCGCCAAACAATCGTGTATAGATTTCAATCCAGCTTTTAAGTGGGTGTTAGGTAATGAAAAAGAACAAGCGGAAGCAATTGATACAGGTAAGGCTTTAGCTGTTATGTTTGCCGATGCGGTGACGTTGGGGACACTAGCTGAAATTTCTGCTGCCAAAGGTGGCTTGGAAGCTGCTAAATTCGCAGGGAAGGAGTATACCAAACAAAAAGTGGTCAGTGAGATGTTTACTTCGCGGCTGGAAAAGATCAAGCAACAGATTGAAGCTGGCGAAAGCGTGACTTCCTGGGACCTGGGCCGCGAAATGATTCAAGCCGGTATGGAAGTCAGCGATCAGAGTCCTGAGGACGTGATGAAGCTCATGGGCGAAACGATGGAAGGAACAGAATACCTTAATAAATTACCAGAAAAGCAACGGGCGACTATGCAGGTTATGGCTGAAATTTTACAGAATGAAAAAGGACAAGCGATTATGCTCGAGAAGTTGAAACAGGTTGACGGAAAAATTCAAGAACGAAAAAAGAAATAATCAAAAATTATAAGAGGGCGATTAATTCGCCCTCTTTTTGGTTACACTGCTTTAGCTTCGGTTTGTTCTCGTGCCCAGCGGATACCAGAGCGATTACCAGCCATGTATTGCTCGCGAGCCACTTCGAGTAAGAAGACTTTGAGCTCGCTAGCTAGATCTTCCGGCATGCCGAATTTGTTGATGAGCATTTTATAGCGCTCCATTAAGTCGATATACCATTTAGCAGTTGGGTTTTTGATTTGGAAATCCATATTTTAGGGGTTAGGAGTTGGGAATTAAGGGTAAGAGCCGGTCGATGTGTCGGCCATTTAGGTTGTCTTGGGTAGGGGCAAGTCTGTGACCTGCTCGTAAGCATCTCGCCGTGATCGGAGATACCAGAAGCTGATCGCCGCGATTGTTGTCGCTAGTAGCCCAGCGCCGATGTATAGCGTCAGATCTGGTTTTGATGTCACTCCAGCAGGTACGAACTGTTCATCGATCGTCTCTTCTGTTGTTTTAAAGACAACATCACTCATCGAACGCGGGTATAGTTTAGTACCGCTGTTCATTTTACGGACCACGCCGGTGATTGTCACCTGCGTGGTCTCGACTATTTGCCAGCGGACGTTGGTGTTTTTGTGCGCGACTACGGTAACCTCACCGCTATCGTCACTAATGACTAACTTGTCACCATCGCGTTCAAGAATTGATCCGGAAATTGTGACTAGACTACCCTCGGGCATACTCGACATCTGATTGATTTGAATTTCAGTTGGTTGCAGGTCTTGCTGACCGGTCACTTCGATGTTTTGAGTTGAGGAAATCTTGATTCGTTGCTCTCCGTTACTCTCTGATGGTTCGCCAGTTACTGTCACAACATCACCAAGCGATAAGTCAGGCCAGTCAGCGTAGTAAAAGTAGAGTTGCTGACCGTCGATGAAGGCGACTTGATCACCAAAGGTACCAGGCAGAGCAGTGATTACACCGGTGATTGTCGTTGTTGAGGTGCTGGCTGATGACTTGGTCGCCTTCGTGCTTGATGAGCTCGATTTTGCGGCGGTCGTCTCAGTACTTTTAGCTACGGCGACAACTTTATGGACGGTTGCATCAGCGGAAAGGTCATCACTTTCTCCCGAGCTCCCTGGCTGATCATCCGGAAGAGCTGATTGTTCATTTTGGTCAGGAGCGGGAACACCGACGTCGGCTGTTGGATCGTCCGCGCTTGGGAAAATTGTTTCGGCTTCATATGATTCTTCGGTTATGACTTCAACGACTGAAGGTGGGAATTCATTGGTCCGGCCTTTGGTGACCAAAGTCGTAATTTGCCATTCAGCTTCACTGGACAATGCTAAGCTCTCACCTTTCTTGGGGGCTTCTATATCTTCAGTGCCGTATATTAAGGAATCAATTCGATTCCCACGCGGGTCAAACAGGTTGACTTCATCGCCATCGTTGTTAAGTTTACCGAGTGGTTCTTCCAGCACAAAGAATCCATTAGGCATGATTGTCTGTGGTTGAAGATAAGTCACCTTCACGACGCTATCGGTGATAAACCAACCGTCGAGCAAGATTGGTTCAGCTCCTGGATTATATAATTCAATCCATTCTGTACTGTCTTCCGGACAACTCATGACTTCATTAATGAGAATAGCGCCAAGGTAAAAAGCGTCAGGTAATAATTCTGGTACAGATTCAGGTTGAGTGGTTGGTTGGGGCTGTGAAGAAGGAGGTGGTGGGTTTGGTTCGAGCTCGGATTCAAAATCAGGTTCAGGATCTTCAATAATCTCCGGCTCAGATTCAGTTTCTTCTTCAAGAGGTGGATCTGGTTCAGTTTCTTCGATTACTTCAGCCTCCTCTAGCTCCTCTGGTTCTGTTAGCTCTTCTTGTTCTTCAATAATTTCCTCAACAACCTCAGTTACCTCAACCTCCTCAACAACCTCAGTTACCTCGACTAATACCACTATCCCCGGTGATCCCAACTGCTCAACGTCCGAAAGTTGTAGGCTCTCTGTCGCCGTTTGCCACTGTAACGTGGTCAGATCTCGTTCCATTGAAGCGTGGGGATTTGATGAGCCAAAGTCGGGCGTGCCAGGAAAGATTGCTTCGTCGACTACTGTACCGTCAGGCATAGCGAGCATCATTTCGAGGTTACTATTGGGCAACGAGAGCGCAGAGGTGACTAGATTAGGTTCGATTATTAAGGTTGTCTTCTCGTGGCCGAACGAATAATTGCTGATCAGTAAGAGATTCCGTGCCTCTATAGTTGTGCCGGCCTCAAGCTCGAGGGCGGCGCCTGAGGTGGCGCTTCCGGTGAGAATCCACCCGCCAATATCCAAGCTTTGACTAGTCGTGTTGAACAGCTCGAGCCATTCATCGGCCGTTGACAGGGTGGAACCACCCCAATTGATCTCGGAAATGACAACGCTCGGTGTTTCCTGCGCACGGGCGGGTAATGCGAGCAGAGCCAACACGAAGATTGCGAATCCGATTGCATATAATTTCATAAATATGATTGTTAATGAGCGGGGTTTGCAAACTCCAGCATTTCTGCAGAATTCTGTTTCGAGCAGAAAGTAAGAAATTATATTCAGCTACCAGGAAGTTCGACGCAGGCGATGCTGGAGGCATCGTCGAGGAGAACTGACGAAGTAGATGAAGAAAATAGCTGCTTTCAGCCGGAAAAGAATTCTAAAGAGATGCTACTATACAAAAATCCCCTTCGTCCGTTGCCGGACGATAGGGGAGGATTGTTCTACTTCCATCACATCACTTTTTTAGCGTTTCGTCAATGGATGGTTGTGGAATACTTGATATGTTTGTTGATTTATGCTATATTTCTGCCACATAAATTAGAACATGGGCGGATGGTGGAATTGGTAGACACGCTAGCCTTAGGAGCTAGTGGTAGCAATACCGTGAGGGTTCGAGTCCCTCTTCGCCCACCATAATTTCTTGAAGAAAAACCTATGGTCATTTTTGGCCTTACAATGCAAGGACAGAAGCAAGAGGTGCCAAAAGTAATTGCTGATTGGTTATTTGAGAGAGTTAAACAATATCCGAATATTGATTTTGAAATTAATAAAAGAGAAAATATTGCCGTTGAGCAAGGTGAACGGGAAGCAGTCGAACAGATGGTTAGAAAATTCTCACGCGTTTATTCAATGTTTGGGAATACTAACGGTATATTGCACGTTATTTTTCCATACCTAAATGAAAACTGGACGATAAAAATTATTGGTGGTTTAGATGATGAAGGTAAAATGGTTAATCGCGCTGATCCAGAATACGTTCAGAAAGTTAAGCAACCTTTGCCTGCTGAATTACGTAACGAAATTGCCGGAGTTCAAAATATTTCCGAACTTGAAAGTCTACCTAATGGAACTGTGGCACAGCTGCGCGCTGAAAACGAGCTCGTTCTTGATAAACCAAAAGAATTCATTCCCTTTATTCCGGAATTGTTTTATACATCTGAAGTAACTATGTCCGGAGCTCAATTTAAAGAATTACTTTCGAACGCGGAGATAAAAGATCAAGTAATCAGTTCGATAAAAGATAAAGACTGGGAAGCTCTTAATAAACTCAAGGTAGGTAGATAGCAAGAAAACAATTTTAATAATAGCCATAAAGTGGCTATTTTTGTTTTCAGATAGATTTTATTATTCCTCTCGAGACAAAAAATCATTAAATTCTTTGAGATTAATTGAGAGCGGTTTTTCATTAGGTTTGGCGATAACCAAAGTTTCTCCATCTTTTTCTATATGCAAGTCCATGCCTTCGTTATAGGCAAAGTGTCCAGTGCGCATTTTACGATCAACATTCTGCGACTCAAGAAATTTATCTAACTGGAATAGAAATGAGCCTAATGTTTCCTCATGTGTTAAACCTATTGCCGTTTGTTTTTCTTCTTTTTCTTGATGTTCTGTTTTAACATCAAGTAGGAACTGTACAATTCGTTGGGCCATCTCCTTGGAATTAGAGCCATGCATTTCATTCATCATCTTCTCAACTTCAGGAACAAGCGTGTCGGTAATTAAGGCATCAAAAAAATTCTTTCCAACATCACCGTATTTTGCAATGACCAATTGCAAAAAATCTGGAAGTTGCTGAACGTCAGTGACATCGTGCAAAAAATCTCCTAAAATATCACGTCGCTTCCTCCGTTTTGATTGTTTCTCCCCCGTCGGTTGGTGAACCTCGACCCCGGTCAGATCACCGAAGACAGCCTTTTCGTAAAGACTGGCCGTTATCGTCGCTCGCTTAGGCATGAGCACTTTGGTTTCACCAGTTGTTTTATTCTCGCGCACAGCTGGCATGGCCGATGGACTCTCATAAATGGAAACCTCACAATCCTCAGGTAACTGCTTAGCCCATTCTTGAGCGACTTGACGTGACGTTTTAATGCCTTCCGGTGTCAATGCCCCCCACATTTCTTTTTTTGTGCTCCACGGTCCGTGACGGCGGAGCGACAAACTGATGTAGTCGGTATCATTCCAGAGTTCGCGAGAGGTATCTTCAGCTTCATAATCAGATTCAAGCGTGTTCACGGGCAGCATCTCTCCTCTAAAACCTTCAATTGACATATTAATACTCTAATATTTATAACGTGGTAATGTCGCGCGCTTGAGTGATGAACAGTTTGCCTCCTTCATAAGCCCACTCAATGTCTTGAGGAGACTTGAAGTGTTTCTCGATTTTTTTGCCAACCATACCGAGCTCTTTTAATTGTGCGGCGCTCAAAACGCGTCGTCTTTGTTTGGTTTTTGGCAGGTTAATTGTTTTTGTTTTCCCGTTTTCATCTTTAATGACAGCAATTTTTTTCTCATTGATATTAATCTGGCCAATTTTTAAACTATCCTTGTTCAAACGATAATTATCAGGAGTAACTGAGCCGGAGACAACAGCTTCCCCAAGTCCAAAAGATCCTTCGATGACAATCTCTTTTAAATTGCCAGTTGCCGGGTTAGCTGTAAACATTACACCAGCTGAATCGGCGTTAACCATTCTCTGTACCACGACAGCCATAAAGACTAGGCTATGATCAAAATTATTGGCTTCGCGATAATAAATTGCTTCTGGTGTAAATAGAGAAGCCCAACATTGTTTAATCGCCGTTATGACAGATTTTTCGCCTTTAACATTGAGATAAGTCGCTTGTTGCCCAGCAAACGAAGTTGTTGGTAAGTCCTCGGCAGTCGCTGAACTTCTGACTGCTAAAAAATATTTTTCAAAATTTTGATATTGTTCGATGATCAGCTGATTTATTTTGTCAGGAGTTTTTTCGCTAGTGATCATTCGCCTGATTTCTCGTGAGACTCGTTTTAGCTTCGTGGCATTTTCGATATTAAGACGGCCGAGTTTTTTAAAAATTATCTTGGTTAGCCCATGTCCATCAAGAAAATCTTTATATGCATGGATGGTGATGCAAAATCCGTCCGGAACAGGCGCGAATCTAGCCAGCTCGCCAAGATTTGCTCCTTTGCCGCCAACAAGGCCTATGTCATTTTTGCTAATGGCAGAAAAAGGCACAACGAGTTCGGTTCGAGTTGTTTTTTCACCCGTTTGTTTTTTTCGGCTGAGTTCTTTGACTTTTGCTCTTCTAAATATTGGTTTCTTTCTTTTCTGGTTGTATTCTTCTTTTGAAATGATGCGGACGACGCCTTTATGAGCATCAACTTCCAGGTATTGGCCGTTTTTAATCACCTCGGTCGCTCGCTCAGTGCCAATAATGCACGGCACCTTAAACTCACGACTGATAATCGCGGCGTGCGAAGTCATCCCTCCTTCATCTGTGACAATAGCCGCGGCTTTTTTACAGGCAATAACAATATTCGGTCGAGTCATTTCGGTAATGATAATGTCGCCTTTACTCATTTTTTCAATCAGCTTAGCGTGTCGTTCCGGTGTTCTGTAGCTTAACAGCACAGCTTTACCAACGGCCCGGCCGGGGGCCGCGACTGTCCCTTTCAGCTCCTCAGAAGATTTTTGAATAACGTGTGTGTTTTTGAATTGTTGCAGCGCACGCCCACCTTCGTGGCAGCGGATTTTGGCATTATCGAAGATACAGAGCATGCCCTTTTGGCGGCGTTTAATTATTGAGGCTGGAATTTTTTTACCTTGTAAAAAAAGCTCGCGCAGCTCACGCTCATTATATAGTCGAGCCTCTTTTTTTTGTATTTTATATCGCCGTTTAATTTCAATAAAGAAAAGCTCGTTGTAATAGAGGGCAAGCATCCAAATAAAACGCATTTCTAGGCGTTTGAACCCGATTTGGCGCAAGATATCAATGACGTGCTCAATTTTTTTCGGTGGTTGGAGTTTTTTTAGGAGCGCTTTTCTTTTTCTTTGTGAAATTTTTTTGAGCCGGTATGGCTCTTGCTCGATTAACGTGGCATCAAGCTTGGCATTTTCCGGTCGGATAAGTTCCGGTAGGCTGGAGCCGAGAAAGGCATGAGCTTTTTTTGAATATTTAAATTGCTGCTCACCTTCGGTTAATGTCTGCATGGTTTTAGGAATATCAGTGACACGCTTTTCTTTAAGGAATTTGATTAGTTCAGTTTCAAATACTGTATAGCGTTCTGGTTCCATGAGTGCATAATAGATGAAAGTATTAGCGACTTTCAGACCAAAAAGATCGCCTAGTTCCCATAATTCTTCAGCTGAAAGTTTTATCATGTCAGTTTCCGCCACGACTTTGGTCATGTCGTGAAGCTCTTGCATGGCTCGCTCAACGCCCTTGAGTACTTTTTTCAAATTGTTTCTATTCTTTAATAACTGGTAGGTCATTTCAGCATTTTTTTTGATCTGATCTTCGGTAATAAAATATTCAGTATAAGTTGGTGTACCCATAACAGCGCCTTCGGTGATGCCAATACCATACTCGTCAGATAACCTTTGACCATAATTAAGGAGCACACCGGTTAGCTCAGAATAACTTATATTTTCATCACCCCACATGCGAATATATTTCTTTTTCATATGATAAAAATTATAACAGTTTTAGTGATAATAATGAATTGAAACGCAATTTTTCGAAATTTTTGATAATTTTTGTAAAAAAATGTAAACTCAGAGCGCCTGAAAAGGAGCAAACTATGGGCGAAACTGATTATGACATTGTTGCCATGTTCAACCGGAGCGGTGCCAGACGCGATGGACACTTCACCCTAGCATCAGGGAGGTGCGGACTCGTCTTCTTGGACGCCTGGTATCTGTATACGTATCCGGAGCATCGAGATCGCCTGTTCCGTCGGCTGGCCAACAAGCTCTTCCTCTATGAAGGTGAGCCGCCGATCGACGTCCTCATCGGGCCGGAACGCGGCGCCATCTGGCTCGTGGAAGGGGTGACCGGTGTCATCTGGCGCGAAACCGGACGTACGATCCTCTCGATGTTCGCCGAGAAGGACAAATCGCGACCCGGCGAGAAATACGCTTTCAAGATTCCGGAGCGCTGGGCCGGAAGGCTGTCGGGCAAACGCGTCGGCATCATCGAAGACGTCTCGACGACCGGCGGCTCACCGGCAGCAGTCGCTCGGCTCGTCGAGGAGTGCGGCGGCATCCCGGTGCTGACGATCACCATCTGGAATCGTGGCAACGTCACGGCCGAGGATATCGGTGTGCCCAAGCTCGTCTCGCTGGTCAACCAAGAGTTCCCCAGCTATGGGCCGGACGAGTGTCCGCGTCATGTAGAGGAAAACAAATAGGAGGTCGTGGACGGTGCTCGCACCGTCCAAATTTTTTTGATAAGCTTTTCTCATCACGATATGCAAAACGATCAACTCAAATTTATACGCGACATCTCTTGGGAGCAAGTTTTTTCTGACTGGCACGATCGTGAGGTGGATAATTTTGGATGGGAAGAGCATTGGAAAGGGAGGGGATACGACTCGTGGGAGGAGTGGCGAAGGCATATCACCGATCCGCTCCAGCCTCAAGATCGTGAGTGGATGCTCTACGAAATTCTTGATCCGGAACAATTTATTGTTCAGTGCTACGCTGGTGCGTTTAAGGGCTGGCGTCAGTATATTAAAGATGGTGTTCGCAAAATCACCTTCGGCGAACTCGACGCCAGTAGCAATCCGAAGGCAAAATCAGTGTTCAAAAGTTTTCCACAGGAGACGACGATTATTGGCATTAGGTTGGGCGACGAGGTCGTTATCATCGAAGGAATGCACCGCTCAACAGCTTTAGCTCAAGGTGCAAGAGCTCACAAAAAAATTTCCGGAAAAGTTTTCATCGCCTTGACTGATTTTGACCAAAACGAGCAAAAAGCCTTTAAAAAATCACAAATTTTTGAGAGCTGAAAGCTGATTTGATGAAAAAAAGTCGCTCGAAATATCATTTCTAGGTGATTTTTTTAATTAAAAAAAAGATTACCCACAATTTTCCACATTAAAAACCAATTGTTTGCTATAATTTAAGAAGTCATTCGAACATTTAATGTTCGTAACATTTTTAAATAATTTTTTTCTTTATGACTACACAATATGGTGGCAGTTCCAGCGGCATGCTCAAATGGGGGCTTATGGCGTCTGGTGCACTGCTTATCCTCGCGATTGTCGTCTTGGCTTTGCCACGACCACATGCGACCGGGGATTTATCCATTACTACCGGTGAATCTGATAG
>JBDRDZ010000106.1:0-2986 GCA_043820165.1 Patescibacteria group bacterium | reverse complement strand
CGTCAGTCTGAGTTTACAGCGTTTAAGCACAACAGCACCCTTCCTGGGATGATGAATGAACTTGGGTATGGAAACAAATTAGATTTGTCTCCTGAAGATTTACTCAAGAACGTGATCACCATTCAAGATCGCAATAAGCTTCCGCGCAGCAAAAACATTATTGATGATCAGTACGGTTTACCCAACTTTGCTGTAGAGATGGAGACAGGAACTGGAAAAACGTATGTTTATACTCGCACGATCATGGAGTTTAATAGTCGATACGGAATGACGAAGTTTATTATTGTTGTCCCGTCTGTTGCAATTCGTGAAGGTGTAAAGAAATCCTTTGATATTACTAGGGAGCATTTTAACCAACTTTTTCCTGGTCAATCATTTGAGTACTTTATTTACGATTCCAGTCGTCTAAACCGTGTTCGTAGTTTTGCAACAAGTGATGCAATCGAAGTGATGATTATTAATATTGATGCGTTTAGAAAGAGTTTTTCAGAAGATGCAGAAGATCGTGACTTAGAAAAGACAGTAAACTTGTTTCACAAGCCTTCAGATCAACTTAGTGGACGTGCGCCAAAAGAGTTTGTTCAGCAGACAAATCCAATTGTCATTATCGACGAACCTCAATCTGTTGATAATACAGCTAAAGCAAAAGAAGCCATCCATTCACTCAACCCGCTCTGTATTTTGCGTTATAGTGCTACGCATAAACAGACATATAACTTGATGTATCGTTTGGGACCTGTCGAAGCACACGACCAGAAGCTTGTGAAGACTATCGAAGTATTATCTGTACAAGATGACAATGCTGATCAAGCATTTGTAAAGTTGCTTAGATTAAACCCCCAAACACGCAAGGCGAGAATTGAACTTAATGTACTTGATCAACATGGAAGACATCAAAGACAAGAAGTCTGGGTAAAGACCGGTGATGATTTATATGACATCTCAGGAGGAAACAATGTATATAGTCAACATGCTGTTGCGAGTATTAACATTGATCCAGAGAATTCTTATGTTGAGTTTGAAGATGGGTCATTGGTGCATATACAAGATGATCAATCAGATGACCAGGTTAAACGTGCTCAAATTCATCACACGATCCAGGCTCATCTTGAGAAAGAATTGTTACTCGCAGATAAAGGTGTAAAAGTACTGTCTCTATTTTTCATTGATAAAGTTGCTAATTATCGTGAGTACGTTGAAAAAGACGGCAAGTCCGTCACGAATAAAGGGAAATATGCACTCATGTTTGAGGAAGAGTATACGAAGCTTATTAAGCTGGACAAATATAGAACATTGTTCAATTCAGAAAAAATGAATGAATATGTATTGAATCCAGACGCAACGGCTGTACATAATGGATATTTTTCACAGGATAAGAAGGGGTTAAAAGATACCAAGGGAAATACAAAAGCGGATGAAAGTACGTATGACTTGATCATGAAAGAAAAGGAAAGGTTGCTTGGTTTTGATACACCATTGCGGTTCATCTTTTCTCACTCTGCACTTAAGGAGGGTTGGGATAATCCAAACGTTTTTCAAGTCTGCACGTTGGTTGAAACGCAAGACACCTTCACAAAAAGACAGAAGATTGGACGTGGTCTTCGGCTGCCAGTACATAGTCAAACTGGTGAACGGATGATTGATTCGCAATACAATATTTTGACTGTTGTTGCGAATGAAAGTTATGAGCAGTTCGCAGATCAGCTCCAGGTTGAGATTGAAAAAGAGACGAATACCAAGTTTGGGGTTATTGACGCACGGTTGTTTGAAAATGTTCTTTTGCAGAATGAACCAATTGGATATGATAAGGCGGAAAAGCTTGTTATTCAAATGACAAATGGAGGTTTGCTCGATTCCCATGGTAAAGCAACACAAGAGTTGAAAAATCAACTTGCATTGGGAGAATTTAAGGCACCTGAAGGTTTTGAAGAGGTACAAGAAGATATCGTAATACTCGTGAAGTCGGTCACTCGCCGGCTACCAGTGCTCGATTCAAAAGATCGTGTAACTGTTGCACTGAACAAGCAAGTATTTCTTAGCGATGATTTTAAAGAACTTTGGGAGCGTATAAAACACAAGACAGTTTATCGATTGCGTTTTGATTCTGAACAACTTCGCAATAAGGCCACAGAAGAAGTGAAGATGATGCGCCCAATCAAGCCCAATGCAATTATTGCAAAATATGTCGCTATCAAGGTTCAGCATGAAGGTGTAACTTTCGATGAACCACACAAGATGCACAAGTTCGTGCGAGAACATTATGATGATGGTCATCTTCCAAACGTACTTACTTATGTTGAGCAATACACAAAGCTAAAGCGTTCTACAATTGCTAAAATTCTGATTGATTCTGGGAGATTAGACGAGCTCTACATCAACCCACAAACACTCATGGAACAGGTAGTTGAATGTATCAATATTGCAAAACGGGCATTGATGCTCGATGGAATTGAATATCAGAAGATCGGGGACGATGTTTATTGGTCACAAGAACTATTCGAAAGCGAGGAGTTAATAGGATTTTTAAATAAGAATGCACTAGAGGTTAGAAATAGTGTTTATACACATGTGATCTACGATTCGACGACTATTGAGAAACCATTTGTTGAACGATTGAATTCCGATGATGATGTAAAGCTCTTTGTTAAGCTTCCGGCTTGGTTTAAAGTTGAGACACCATTAGGGACTTATAATCCAGACTGGGCTATTGTACTTGATAAGGATGGAACTGAACGACTGTATTTTGTGGTAGAGACCAAGGGTAGTTTGCTAAGAGAAGATCTGCGTGCAACAGAACTTGGTAAGATCAAATGTGGAAAGAAACATTTTGCTGCAATCAGTAACGAAGTCGTATTTGAACAAGCTTCTGACTATGATTTTTGGAAGAATACAATTTGATCTAAATTTATTGACCCGGGGGCATAAGCTTGGACTGGATCAGGAAACGGGAATTTAACTGAATCCAGGGTCAGGCCGGGATACGGGA
>JBDRDZ010000105.1:0-3131 GCA_043820165.1 Patescibacteria group bacterium | reverse complement strand
ACCCACGACCACAGGCTTAAAAGGCCTTTGCTCTACCATCTGAGCTACCGGTGCAAAGTGGCCACTTTATATCATATATTATGAAAAATATCAAGAAACAAATAAGCGGGAGATGAATTTCCCGCTTATTTTATTGCTTTACCAAATTTCTCCATCTTTTACCACATGCGTTGGACCTTCCAGGCCGAGGTACCAATTGGTAAAAACTTCCTGATAGGTGTAACCATCAACTTCGAGCGTAAAGAAGTACGGGCCGGTCAGAGCCGTGTGGCGGCCGGTGCGAGTTGAGAAGACACCTTCGAGATCAGCAATCGAGTTCTTGATGTTCTGAGCGTTTTGTTCTCGATATTCCATCACAACCGGATCACTTCGATCATCTATGTCAATTACAGTTAGTTTGCCATGAAAGGATAGCGAATTGTGATCAACCTGGTCGATATATAAGAAGAAAGGAGTCTCGACATATTCGTACATGTAGGGCGAACCTATACAGGCAAATGGATCGTCCGGATTGGCTTCGATACAACTTTGGTCTAATCTAGGATTATGAAATTCATACACCTCTTCTTTCACTAGATCGCTGATCGGTTCCCAATCTTCCGGAGGTGTCAGTTCACCAACCAAATTCCAGGCACTATCGTTGACTCCTCGAACCTCAGCCCAAGAAAGAGTCTCTGCAACATGATCAAGATTACGCATGACGCCAACGCCACCAGCTGAACTGCCGGTTAAAAGAACATCAGTAGCATCATTAATCGTTTGACCTGGGAAGATATTCTCGTTTTGCAGATCTTCCAAGACGGCATCAACTATTCTTGCGCCATGGAAATAAACGGTTCGTCCCTCGATTTCTACTTCGTTATTGCCAGACCAAACGTCAGAGCTGCTATATTTGACGTAAACGTGATTGAAATTATAAAAATCCGGGTTTTTATCGGGGTCAGGAGAAACGATGCCAGAACCGGTCATGTATTTCGAGTAGTTTTTTGAAGTCATCCGAAATTGCTGGGTCTTCCAGCGTTCAATACATTCTTCTTCTGAATTACAACTACCGCCGCCTTGCAAGTGAATAATCCATTTGTCTGCGTTCTCATCCGCGCCGGTCCGATAATAGTAAACAGCTGGCGAGCCATCATTGCTGACAGCGCCGCGTTCTTTGGCATTTTCAACTTCGTATTTGACCATTTTATTGGTACGTTCAATCCGGGAAAGTTCTGAAAGTGAAATAAAATCATCAGGGTCACCTGGACCCTGAAGAGCGTAAAAAATTCCGACTGCAGCTAAAGTTGCAAGCGCAGAAGCAAAAAGAATAATAAAGGGATTTTTCATATATGAGTAGTATAGCATAGGGATTAGGGACTAAGGACTAGGCGAGAAACGCGATTCGATAACCTCCCTTTAACCTCTTTCCCACCAATGGCGGGATAACCTCTATACCCGGAATACCCAATAACGTTGCATTTGCTTTGATTTTGATTTTTCGCTAAGCTTCGACTAGTTCTTTCAAGGAGTGCATCATGACGATCGAGAAGACTGACAAGCGCAACGCCGGCCGGCGGTTGTGGGACATTCAATGCGCACAGGGCACGCAGCTCTGCATCGGGCTGGATCTACATCATGATCACGATCCGGAGGCTGATCCTCGCGATCTGCCGCAGCTCGTGCAGCTCTACAATGACTACCACAGTCTGGCTCAGAACCTAGCGCTCGACTACGGCCGGAGCTTGGCTGGGTATGACATGCTTTGTGACGGCTTCCACGATGTCATCAGAAACCACGATTTGATTTGGGGGCGAAAGCCGATCAACCTCAAGCGCGCGATTCCGTTCATCAACGGCATGATCGCCTATACCAAGGAGGTCATCTACACGGCCTGGGGCGAGGGTATTCGCGTCTTCAAGATCCAGATGTCCTTCATGGAAGCTCTGTCGCCAGTCGGCAACTATGTCCTCGAGGTTATCGTCGCTTTCATTCAGTGGCTGGCAGCTCGCGATGGGGAAGAGTGCTTCATCATCCTTGACTGCAAGCGCGGTGACATTTTCTCGACCCAGGAGGCCTACTACCGGCCATACCTGGCCGCACTCGATGAAGAGATTTTCCCGGGCGTCTGTGGTCGCTACGACTTCGACATGATGACGGTCAACGCCTGGATGGGCACTGACGTGCTTGATCCGGGCTTGAAGTGGTTCAAGCGGGGTAAGGGCGCCATCGTCGTCAATAACTCGTCCAATCCGACCGGACCGGAGTTCCAGGATTTGGTAGCTGATGTGGCAATGCTGGACGGTGAACTGGACGAGAATGTCCTGGAAGCTACCAGACGACTCAAGCGCAAGCCGACCGTAGCGGACATGATGCTCTTCCGAACCGAGGCGTTCTGTCGGCGGCATTCTCTCAACGACGCCGATGGCTTCTCGCCGATCTTCTCAGTCATGGGCTCGACCAACAAGTTCGATGACACCTTCCGGATACTGCGTCCGAGCGGCACGGCGCTCATTCCAGGTTTTGGCCATCAGGGCGGACCGTTTGCGAACGTCATGCCTTTGGCAGCAAAGCAATATCCGCGCACTGGCCAGATCGGCATCTGCTCGTCATCGCGGGTGCATATGTACCCGTGGATGCCGAAGTACGGCGGGCAAGGCGACCCCATGAAGCTTCGTGATGAGCTTAAGCGAGCCATCGCTCAGTTCAAGACTGATGAACGTGCAGCCTACGAGGCGGCCGGCATCGTCTTTCCGTTTTTGGCGAGAGGAAACTCATAAACCAAAGCGGCGCACCTGCGCCGCTGATTTTTATTGCGTAAATTAGTTTCTATGCTAGAATAAACTCATATGGATATATTTTTAGGACTTTTAGCAATATTCGGCTGGATTGTTCCAGTCGCAATTATCTTTGCGCTCTCGGGTATCCGTGTTGTGGATCAATTTGAGCGCGGGATTATACTTACTTTCGGTAAATACACAAGTAGCCGAAAACCAGGTTTAACCTGGATCTTTCCAGTTGTGCAAAAGATGCACAAAGTCGACTTACGTATTGCGACGGTCGACATTCCTTCGCAGGAAGTTATTACTAAAGATAACGTAACAGTCGGCATCAATGCTGTCGTTTATTTTGCAGTTAAAGATGCATCCAAG
>JBDRDZ010000104.1:0-4861 GCA_043820165.1 Patescibacteria group bacterium | reverse complement strand
CGGCGTTCATCGACCTGCTCGATAGCAATACCAGAGAAACTAACTTCAAGGGGACTTCGATATTCTGGATTCTGGATTGCGCTAATCGTGAATACAATATCAGAAGCCCGAATCGCTCGGCCGTCATGCCACTTTGCATCTTCACGAAGAGTAAAGGTATAAACAGTATGATCTTCATTGACTTCGTAGCTTTCTGCCAGGTCCAACACTAAACCTTTCTTAATATCATAGCGCATTAACCCACTATATATGAGCCGAGATAGGTCAGCATCGACATCACTCGTGAGAGCATAAAGCGGATTGATTAATTGTGGTGTGCCAACCATCCCTTCGGTGTACTCGCCGCCAACAGCTGGCTGGTCGGTTCTTTGGGAATCGAGCAACTGCCAGACGAGGAGCGATCCGCTAATAATAATTGCCAGCACGGCAAAAATTGCTAGACGCTTTTCAGTGTTAGTTAAGAGACGTGGGAAGAATTTTATTTGTGAGGCACTTGGTACTTTTCGAGTTTTACGCGCTCGCATCACTTGGTGCATCGCCAGGCTGCCGTTGGCGCGCGATGTCCTTTCCTTTTTACCAAAAACCCCTCGCAGGGCGCCTTGCCCGCGATTGAATATTTTTGAAATTTTATTGCCTATATTAGACATGCGTCTTGTGCCTGTCTTTAAAATAAGACATTGGCCAGCGAAACGCCAAAGAAGATTATTGCCAGCGCAATAGTGGTTGTATGTAATTTTTTCTCAATCCCTCGCTTGGTTCGGAAGACGTTGCCCTCGCCGCCGAAGACTGCACCGAGTCCGGCGCCACGTGCCTGCAAGAGGATTGCTCCAGTGAGCAAAATTGCTAGAACCAATTGGATAATATCTAGTACCATAGTGAACAAAAGATACCAACAAAGGCTGAAAATGTCAATGATTTAGCATCTGGGGATTGGGGACTAGGGATTAGTTGCCTCAATCTGCTACAATATAGCCATCTATGCTTGTTAAAAAGATTATTAGAATTCAGGCAGAACTTATTTTGGTTGGTTTATTTGCTGTTTTGTTTTTCTTGCCGGTCAGTCAAGTCGCAGCTCAGGGAACTGGTGAATGGTTGCCTGAACAGTGTATTTGCTATTGCTACTCTCCGGCCGGTGCCAAGGTTGTTGAAAGTCCTTCAACACGTGACCACTGTCTGAGTAGATGTGAACAAGAAGAAAATCATCTTTACCTTGGTTGCTACACTGTAGCTCAGGCTGATTTGATTCCGGAAAACAACAGCATGTGCTGGACCAAAGCGGAATGCGAAGCGGATGAAGTTATGGTTTACACTGGTACTGGTAAGCCAGTACCAAAAAAATCTGTCTGGGCTGGGATGAATCCAAAATGCACCATTCAGGGGCAAACCGAAAAAGGCAATTGTTACAATCCGCCAGAGCCAATTACCTTAAGCGTCACTATCGGCGCCCTAAAGCAAGCCGGGACAATCGGTGAATACATTTCTGCAGTTTATCGTTATTTGATTTATGTCGCCGCACTGTTGGCTGTGATCATGATTATGATCGGTGGCGTGCAGTATGCTATGGCTCGCGGTCAAGCCGGAGCAATTCAAGGCGCTAAAAAGACGATGGGTAATGCTGTGGTTGGTTTGCTGCTGGTGTTGTCCGCTTACCTTATTGCTAGCCTCATCGATCCGAGTCTCGTGACTTTTAAACAGATCGGCGTACCTAAAGTTAGAACCGTGATTCTCATTCCTGACGACGCTACTTGTGAGTACCTCGATGAACTTGGGATGGATATTGAAAAATTAGGCGGCGTTGATTGCGGCGATAAAGGCAAAGTGACATCAACTGAAAGATACCGCGCAACCACTGGTAACGAGCCGACGATTACCATCGGCCACGAGTGCGTTTATACCAAGTGTCCTAACGTAGCCGAAGCCTGTGTTAGCAGCGCTCAAGCCGAGGGCGGCTATGACTGTATGCGCTGTTCTGATTCTTACGACTACACGACCGGTTCAAGCAATCCCAAAGGTTTAACACCTACCGAGGGCAACTGTCGGCGTATGGTACCAAAAAATGTGTCTCATAGCAGCGGTGAGTCAACCCAAGGTAAATACGGGTATTGCGAATATGATCCCGGCTTCACGGTACCTTTGCTTGGCGACTATTTAGCCTCCTGCGTCGAACTTGTTTATCCTGAAACTTTGGAAGCTAGTCACCTTGATTGTGATCGTTTGCGATCAGATGCTAAAGCTTCATCTGTTGGCAGTGAGAGTTGCCGCGCTTATGACTTGGTGCAAATGCGTTGGGGCACGCGTTCACATATAAGTGGTTATAGATTTAATGAAGTTGACGATGTCTCCACTGAACTTTTGGCAAAAGTATGTTCAATTGATCCTTGCGGTCTTGGAACCGCGGCCGGTGGTTGCAAAGTTCTTGATTTTGAAGCCTTACAAGAGAGTGTGTTTGGATCCCCATGTGATAAAGCTCCGTTCCCAGCTAGTTATTTCTGTAGCTATGTAGTTTCGGCTACTAGCCCGGTTGGTTGTTATGATATGAAATACGCTAACGCCGTTGAGGGTAGATACCAAGCCATGAGTACAGCCTGGTCACAGCTGTATAATGACTGGGATTACGATAAAGCAACAACTACCTTATCCAATATGCCAGCGATAGTTGGTTGCACTGATGCTGGTGGTAATGAAAGTTTGTTCAATTGCGCGCCGACTTGGTGAACCTCTTGCCAAAACTAAAGATTGATGATATCATCACGTTCACTTGATTTTAAAATAAATAAAGTGAACGTTTTCATGTCTGGCGAAATTATTTCAATTCGAGGGGCGCGCGTGCATAACCTCAAAAATATCAACGTTGATATTCCCAAGAATCAGTTAGTGGTCATCACCGGTCTGTCTGGTTCTGGTAAATCGTCATTAGCCTTTGATACGATTTATGCCGAGGGCCAACGTCGTTACATGGAGTCGCTCTCCAGCTACGCCCGGCAATTTTTAGAGCTACAGGATAAGCCTGATGTTGATTCGATTGACGGGCTGTCGCCAACTGTCGCTATTGATCAAAAATCTTCTTCCCATAATCCTCGGTCCACAGTCGGTACTGTGACCGAGATTTATGATTACCTACGTGTTTTATTCGCTCGCGTTGCTCAACCACACGATCCGGAAAGCGGAGAACTGATTGAGCAAAAAACTACGGACGATCTGGCTGATAAAATCACCGAGGCGATCAAAACCGGCGAAGTCATGCTCTTCATCCCCATGGTCGTCAATCAAAAAGGTGAGCACCAGACAGTTTTAGTGGCGGCCAAGAACGCTGGTTTTGCCAAAGTACGCTACGACGGCATCATGATGGATCTCGATGAAGCTATTGCCATGCGCAAAATCAAAACCAAGGAACACACAATCGAAATTCTGGCGCAAGAGTTCGAAGTCGGTAAGGAGATGCCGATTGAGCGCATGCGTACCTTGCTGGAAAAAGCACTTGATCTTGGGAACGACCGTCTACTCATGTACCGCGATGACAACGGTGATGAAATTGAACTGGTCCGTGGGTATAATTTGCCCGGTGGCATGACCATTCCTAAACCAGAACCACGCCTTTTTTCTTTCAACTCACCATACGGCGCCTGCCCGGAGTGTACCGGACTTGGCGTAAAGTTAGTGCTTGAAGAAGAGTTGGTCATTCCGAATCAAAGACTCACTCTAGCCGAGGGCGCAGTTAAACCTTGGAGTCGCATTGCTGGTAATCAAACCAGCTACATGCGTCTGCTCGAGCGCGTTGGGAAAAAACAGAAGTTCAGTGTCAACAAACCTTTTGAAAAAATTCCGGCTAGCAAACGAGAAATTATTTTACATGGCACTGGTGATGAAACATATTTATTTGATGGTGAGGAAGTGACCTTCCCAGGAGTGCTTGGCATGCTTGATCAAAAATATCGAGAAACCAGTAGCGAGTATGTGCGCAAAGAGCTGGAAACCTATATGCGTAAAATGACCTGTCCAGACTGTCTGGGTAAAAGGTTGCGTCCCGAAGTATTACTGTTTACCATCGCCAACCAGTCAATCGCCGATGTTGTTACTCGACCGATTGAGGGCGTGCCAGCTTTCTTCGAGGACTTGCTCAAAGTCACCAATGGCAACGGATCGAAGTCAATACATCTTTCCGAAGTAGAGCGCTTGGTCGTTGAGCGTGTGGCTAAAGAGGTTCGGGAGCGAGTTGAGCATCTGATTCACGTCGGTCTTGGTTATATTACACTCGATCGCAGTGCAATGAGCCTTTCTGGCGGTGAATCGCAGCGTGTTCGTTTGGCTACGCAGCTCGGATCCAAACTCTCGGGTGTCATTTATGTGCTCGATGAGCCGTCAATTGGTTTGCACCCACGCGATAATAAACATCTTATTAATACGATCAAGAAGTTACGTGAGCTTGGGAACACGGTTATCGTTGTTGAACACGACGCGGAGATGATTCTGGCAGCTGATTATGTTTTTGACGTCGGTCCTGGTGCTGGTGAGTACGGCGGTCAGATTATTGCTGAAGGCACCTCGGCTGAACTACAACAAAATGATGATTCTTTAACCGGACAGTATCTAGCTGGCAAGAAAAAGATAAAAATTCCTAAAAAGGTTCGGCCCGGTTCGGGAAAAAGTATTTCCATCGTCGGGGCTAGTGAGCACAATCTTCAAAATGTCGATGTTGACATCCCGCTCGGCCAATTAGTTTGTGTGACTGGTGTTTCTGGTTCAGGCAAATCAACTTTGATTTTAGAAATTCTGGGCAAAGCCCTGTCAAAGTATTTCTATCGTGCAAAAGCTTTTGCTGGTGAGCATAAAGAGATCAAAGGCATCAAAAATATTGATAAAG
>JBDRDZ010000103.1:0-9561 GCA_043820165.1 Patescibacteria group bacterium | reverse complement strand
TGATTTTGTTCCCGTTGCATGCGATATTGCAAAGCTTCGGCTAGATGCTCTGTTTTGATCTTGTCTTCGCCCGAGAGGTCGGCAATCGTCCGGGAGACCTTAAGGATGCGAGTGTAGGCACGAGCTGAAAGAAGTAGACGTTCAATGGCCTGTTTGATTAACGTCCGCCCCTCATTATCAAGTTTGCAGTGAACGTTGAGTTGTGTGGAGCTCAGCTCAGCGTTACTCGAGAGCCCTTCTTTTTGGTAGCGCGTCCGTTGACGCTCGCGAGCGATTTGGATCCGTTTTCGCATATCGGTTGATGATTCGCCCGGCTTGAGTGCTAGAAGCTTATCAACATCGATTCTTGGTACTTCAATTGAAAGATCAATTCGATCCATTAGCGGACCGGAAATTTTTTGTTGATATTTTAAAATTTGGATCGGTGTACAAGTACAGGTTTTCTTGGGATCGCTGACAAAACCACACGGACACGGGTTCATTGCGGCAACTAAAGTGAACCGCGCGGGAAATTCAATCGTTCCCGAGGCGCGTGAGATCTGAATCACACCGTCTTCGAGCGGTTGACGCAGGTTTTCGATCGCAGAACGCTTGAACTCAGGAAATTCATCTAAGAAAAGTACTCCTCGATGGGCCAGTGAGACCTCACCAGGCTTTGGCCAGCTCCCTCCCCCGACAAGTGCTACACTCGAGCTAGTGTGATGCGGTGAGCGGAATGGTCGCTCGGTAATCAAAGCATCTTCTTTAAAGTGAATACCAGCCACAGAGTGAATCTTGGTCACCTCGAGTGCTTCTTTGGTACTCAGGGTCGGTAAAATTGATGGGAAAGCACGAGCCAACATTGTCTTGCCTGAACCAGGCGGACCAGAAAGCAAAATGTTATGTCCACCAGCTGCCGCAATCTCGAGTGCCCGTTTGGCATGCTCCTGACCTTTCACCGAGGCCATATCGAGCTGGTGTTTTTTGGTGCAGATTTGAATCGGGCTCGCTTTATAATTAGGAAGTTCAGTTTCGGTTTCTAAAAATTTAATCAGTTGTGCAAGCGTTTTAATTGGATGAACTTGCACGCCAGCGACTAAAGCGGCTTCGCTGGCGTTATCAGGCGAAAGAATGAGTGGTACATTTAGATCTTTGGCAAGCAGAGCGGCCAACAAGGTGCCGTTGACTGAACGAACTCGACCGTTGAGCGCTAACTCACCAATAAAAATTGCTTTTGAAAGCCAATCTGGTCTGGGTAACGCTCCGCTAGCAGCCAATAAGGAGACAGCGATTGGTAAATCATAAGACGGTCCTTGTTTTTTAATATCAGCCGGAGCTAGATTTACAGTGATCCGAGTGCGTGGGAAGCTGACCCCGCTGTTTTTTAAGGCTGCTCGGACTCGATCACGAGATTCCGAGACAGCAGCGTCTGGAAGCCCAACGATATTAAAACGTGGTAAGCCGGAAGAGATGTCAGTTTCAACACTGACTATGCGCGCGTCCAATCCAATGTTGGCGCACGAGTGAATAAAAAACGACCCCATACAAAATTGTAAGCGGGGAGGTAGTTAATAATCAGTCCTGCCTGATTCTATTTGATCTTTTCCTTAGTCCTGCTTTCACTATAGTACAAAATTAGGATTGTGCCAAGGATGATAAGCACATCTGAGAGGTTGATAGCTGAAGTTCGAAATAAAATAATGTAATCTGTAGTAAACCCATTGATAAAACGATCAATCATATTACCAACAGCACCAATGATCACCATGATAGAGGCAAAAGTACGCCCAGGATCTGATTGCCAAGCCCGAACGGCATAGCGGATAAGTAAAGCAGTGATAATTAGTGTGAGCAAAATTACAAGACCTAGAGGAATTGGGATGTCAAAAGCAATGCCTGGATTTTTATGCAGCGCAAAGTCAATCATTGAATTTAAAAGACTTCCCTCTTCGGGAAGTCGTTTGATGGCAAAATATTTTAGAATAGCATCCACGACTCCGATGGATACGCAAACAATTGAGAGGGCAATAGCTGTTTCGCGCTTCATCTAAAGTTCCTGCGTCAATGTTTTTTTACAGGCGATACAAGAGGTTGATGTTGGTCGAGCGCGTAATCTAGCTTCTTCAATTTCAGTTTTGCAGTATTTGCACATACCGTATTTGCCTTCATCAATTCGTTTAAGGCTTTGCTCGATATCTCGTAAAGCTTTTTCCAGCTCGTTTTCAAGTGAAAGGTTATTACTGTAGGCAGCTACTTCTTGAGCATTCTCGTCTTCGTCATCGCCGAAACTTGGCGACTCTGCATCGTAATCAACATCAGTAGCTTTGACGTTACGGTGCGCAAATTTTGAAAGCTCTTCCTCGAGCTTTATTTTCTCTGCCAGCAGAGTGGATTTCATTTCCTCAGCGAATACTTCATTCATATTGGGATTGCTATAAATATTGTATCTTATCGAAACTATGTCGACAAGTGGTTTATAGATGCTATCAATGAATAGCTCATTTGTCAATCGATGATTTTGACGATCGACGGTCACCTGGAAAACCATTAGTTGACAAGAGCCAATTATTTTGGTACAATTTCCAGTCCAATTTAGTGCAGGAGGACATATGTTCAGGTTCCGTTTGGTGGAGTGGTGTTACACATCGAAACTGTGTTACGAAGAGGGACCGGGAAGTGCCCAGAGCGTGGATCAGGACCGTTCTGATCGAGTGATTTGGAACGGGTCGGCCAAAAGCATTGATGACTTGACGCAGGAGTTCTTCGTGGATCAAGGCTGCGTACTGATCGACCGTGATCGCGAAAAGCCGTTCATCGGCGATAACGAGTATACCTACCGCCTCGAAGAGTTGATTGACGGTGAGTAGCAGGGCCGTTGCTTCATCAAGGCTTTCTGGGCAACACAGCTCGATTACGAGAATGATTCCAGCACAAATGAGGGTTGGGATGACGAAGATGACTATTCCGATCCCGACGACTGCTGGGACGAGGAATGACGCACACGCCCAAGTGTGGCAGAAACATGCTGCGAAGTGCGTGTTTCTGTTTAAAATTTAAGATTTTACAAAAAAAAGAGGGAGCGCGGTTGCAATAAAGGAGTTATATATAAGGATTAAGTCCTTTGCGGTTGCGCTCCAAGAGCGGCATTGAGGACACCGGTCTCGGAGACTGGGTTGTGAAGGAATGCATGATTTCTTCACGACTCAGCCCCCGATCGGCGTCAACTATATGTCGACGAGGTAGACAGCCTGCTTTACCATATCCTGGTTTTACCCCTATTAAATAAAGAACTCTTGGGTGGGGCTAACCTAGTTCTCGTTATTCCCCCAAAGAACAAACGATATAGTACAGCAGTAGGATGTTCCCCGAAGTGGGTTCGGGAAACTTCCCCCGTGTCTGTTTTCCGACGGTGTCGGAAACGGGTTATTGTGGAAAGAACGTTTACTGTAATAATTGTATCCGGTTGAACAACATTTGTCAACAGCAAAAGCCCCATATAAAATGGGGCTTTTCTTTCTTGTGAATAACTTTTTAGTACACCGGATGTGGATAGCTGTGGATAAGTTTGGGATAAAGTACGAGTTATCCACATTTTTTACCAACAGAGCCGGGTTTTGTTGTTGTTAAGTGCTATTTCTGTGAACATTAACGGAAAACCAGTTAGAAATTGGTTTGTAGCCAGCTGTTCAGATGATTCAATTGATAACAGATATAATTCTTGCATGCGAATAAATGAATGAGCCTTTATTGAACAGGTGCTCGTTATCGGATATGGGTTAATTTCTGTAGAAAACTCCCGATTTGATAAAGTTATCTTTTCTTGTGTTTGGGCAATACGAATTACATTACCAGCTGAATTTTTTAATGAAATGATAGTATAACCTTCGTTAGTTTCGACTGATGAAGTGATATTCTTGTTTGCAGTACGGATTTCTTTTACAAATGAACCGTCGGGCATTGTCAACGCTGTTGTAGTCAAGGTGTCCCTGCTGAGGATATCTTCTCCAATTACTGCTAATTCATCAGTAGTAATGTTTGCATTGGGAATGGCGAGGTAGAAAGCAGTTCCTTTGCTGTCAGTTGCTAGAACGAGGTGTGCTCCTTGTTTTCTAATCGTATCGATTAACTGTTGATTCTCAGGTAGTTGCGCAAGATATTCTAAATATATGGGATTTTGCAGCGCGTCAGCTGGAATTGAAAGAGATGCGAGAATGTTAGAGTCTTCGTTAATGATCCAATTTGTTGAATAATTAAAAGCCTGACCGAGTTTATTGATAATTATTCCGTTTTCTTTGAGAGAAATCCCTGTTCTCGCAATTTTTTCTGCTTGATATATATATGTTCCGTCAAACCATGGAGAAGCGCTAAAAAAAGTATACTTTGTTCTGGGGTCGTCTAGATTATTAACATTTTTGGTAATAATTGACCTTCCTTTAATATCCGAGATTGCCTGATAGCCGTAGTTATTGGCTAGGAATACTATTTGATCAGGCAATACCTGATCAAATACAACACTGTGATTGCCATTTTCAGAGATGTATAAGGTGAATTCGCGTCGGGACCAGACCAGAGCATCATGATAAGTCCATGGTGCGCCAGGAAGTAGTGTTTTTGGACCTAGCGCGCGATCTAATAATTCTGTATTACCTGCGCTCTTAATAAATCTAAGGCCTTGCTTGGCGTCGTTTGGAATAAGCATTGAAGTCGTATCACGCATTGTCCAGACTCTGAAGAGAGAAAAACTAATGATACAAGTGACAATCAATATCAATAATAGCCAAACAGCCCGCCAAATATGATGGCGGGCTGTTGTTTGTAAAGGTATTTGTAGCTGATTATTCATTATCGGCTGCTTGGTCTTCTTGGTGGTCGACTGCCGCTAGAGCTTCGCCCACGGCGGTCATTATTATTTCGATCTCCTTGGCGAGGTGGCGGTCCTTGCTGTGCCTTCTTTTTCATTTCTTCTGTATAAACATTACCTTCCGCCTGTTTCATCGAGAGATTAACACGACCCATGCTATCGATCTCAATTACTTTAACTTTTACTTTATCTCCCATTTTAACAATGTCAGCCACTTTTTCAACTCTCCATGGGGCTAACTCTGAAACATGAACCATGCCATCTTTTCCAGGAAGAATTTGAACAAAAGCACCGAAATCCATAATTCTTACAACTTCACCATCAAAAGTTTCTCCTGGTTTTGGATCGCGTGTTAGGTTGTTAATCCATTCGAGAGCTTTTTCCCCAGATTCGCCATCTTTTGAAGTAATCATGATAAGACCGCTTTGCTCAATATCAATGCCTGCAACACCGGTTTTTTCAATGATTTCATTGATGATTTTTCCGCCAGGACCGATAACATCGCGAATTTTTTCAGGGTCGATTGTAATTTTGAGAATTCGTGGTGCAAACGGCGAAAGTTCTTCGCGGGGGGCTGGGAGAACATCAGCCATTTCTTTGAGAATTTGCAATCGAGCTTGTTTTGACTGTTTGAGAGTCTGATCAATCATCTCTTGAGTTAAGCCGTGTGTTTTGGTATCCATTTGAATAGCAGTAATTCCCTTCTCCGTACCGGTAATCTTGAAATCCATACCACCTTCGCCATCTTCCAAATCCATAATATCAGTGACGACTTTCCAATTTTCGCCTTCTGAAGCTAAGCCCATAGCAATTCCAGCCACCGGTGCTTTAATTGGTACGCCAGCATCCATTAGAGCAAGTGTACAGCCACAAGTTGAAGCCATTGAGCTTGATCCGTTTGATCCAAGTACCTCGGAGTTTACAAGAATCGTGTAAGGAAAATCTTCAGCTGCTGGGATCATAAAGTCGAGCGCTTTTTCTGCCAGTGCTCCGTGTCCGATATCACGTCGTCCAGGGCCACGCATTGGCTTAGCTTCGCCAACAGAGAAGGGAGGAAAGCTGTAGTGATGCATAAAGCGCTTTTCACCAACAATTTCCATGCCGTCGAGGGTTTGCTTATCACCTGGCGCCCCTAGAGTACAAACTGAAAGCACTTGAGTTCCACCGCGTTTAAAATGACATGAACCATGAACGCGTGGGAGTAATTGTGTTTCGATTGTGAGTTTGCGGACTTCATCGAGCGCTCGGCCGTCAACACGAGTGTCTGATTCGAGAATCATCTCTGTAGCTACGTTTTGAGAAAAATCATACATTAGTCCTTTGGCAAAACTGATTTCGTCTTTACTCATTTCTTTCTCAAGAAGGTAATCACCTAGTGCATTTTTAATATCAGCCATTTGAGCCGCTCGTTCTTTCTTGGTTCGCGTTTTATTGCCATCAAACATGATTTTCTTCATCTGCTCGCGCATATAGTCTTTGGCGATCTTTTCGACTTCAGCTTTGCGTTCGAATACAGTTCTTTCTTCATCTGTTTTTGGCGTAAACGGATCAATTTTTTCTTTTCCGGCAGCTTTTTTAACTTTTTCGATGAGTTTACAAATATCTCCTAGGATTTTTTGACCCTCAACAAAGGCTTCTCGAATCTCATTTTCTGACGTTTCGTGAGCCTTAGCTTCAATCATGACGACTTTCTTAGCCGTGCCAGCAACATCTAGATCGAATTGGCTTTTCTCACGTTCGGCGTAAGTGCCGTTGAAGACATAACCACTTTCAAGTTTGCTGACGCGGACGCAACCAATCGGTCCGTCCCAAGGAATATCACTAATGTGTATTGCACAGGAAGCACCGATAAGTCCGAGTACGTCAGGGTCATTTTCTTCGTCAAAGGAAAGCACGGTGATGATCACTTGAACGTCATTGATTATTCGTTGATCAAAAAGAGGACGGATGGCACGGTCGATAAATCGGCTTGTGAGAACAGCTTCATCTGTGGGTCGACCGTCACGTTTAACAAAGCGCGAACCTTTAATCCGGCCGGCAGCGAAGAGTTTTTCCTCAAAGTCCACCATGAGTGGAAAGAAATTCAATCCGGGACGGACATCATTGGACATGACGACTGTCGCTAAAACCGTGGTGTCACCGCAGCGAACCGTGCAGCTCGCATTTGCCTGTTGGGCAAGTTTGCCAGTCTCGATGATAATTTCTTTACCACCGATTTTGGCAGAAAACTTTTGTTCTTTCATATGTTTTCTGTCGGTCTGAGGCTTAAGACCGAGAGATAATCTCTGGATCTCGATGTCTCAGACCGAGTAATTAACGTTTAGCCTTCGGTCATCAAATCTGATGACCGATTGTCAAAAGTCAATTTAGAAACTTAACCGGCGAGAGCGACTTTCTTCAGTATCTGCTGCTGATTTTTTTGTTTTGTTAGTCTTGATGGCTTTTATAGGTGATTTTTCTTTCTTTTTATTTTTAAAGCCACCCATATTTTTATCCGGAATTAGGTACGTACGCTTGTCTTCCGATAAGTTGGTGTAGATATCTGAGGCTTCAACTAACATGGTTGAAGTTGACTCACGGAACGACACAATGTGAACAACGCGACCGCGACTGCGAATAAAATCAGCTAATGGCACATAGTCGCCATCACCTGAAACAAGCACGACAACGTCCAACATTTCCAACATGCGAATGATATCAATAGTGATACCAACGTCCCAATCACCTTTTTTAATACCGGATTCGTATTCAAGGAGCTCTTTTGACATGACTTCGATGCCGGAATTACGTAATGCTTCAAAAAACGGTGTCTCCTCGCCAGTTTTTGTTGAAATTGTGTAAGCGGTTGCCCGGATCAACTGTTGATCCCCAACGGCTTCGTTGACGATGTTTTCAAAATTTACCTTCTGGTTGAATAAATTACGGGCGCTGTAGTACATGTTTTGAACATCGATGAAAACACCAACCCGGCGATTTTGGGTAACTAACATAAAAATTTAATGAATATTAGAAAGATAGAAAGCCCGAACACGATGTCGGGCTTTCAATTTATTTTTTAGCAATTCGGAGCTGTAACTCAGCTACTAACTTGTCGTAAGCCTTTCTATCTTCTCTTTCAAGATATTTAAGTAAACGACGACGTTCTGTAACCTTTTTGATTAAACCTCGTCGTGAACTATAGTCTTTTTTGTGCTGACGCAAGTGCTTAGTTAGTTCCTTGACTTCTGCTGTTAAAATGGAGATTTGTACTTGTGGTGACCCAGTGTCTTTTTCGTGAGTCTTGTATTTCTCGATAATTCGTTCCTTCTGTTTTTTGTTGAGCATAGTTAATAGATGATTTCGTCTGATTGTCTCAGCGGAGCGATGCTCGATCGCTAGGCCATGGCAAACAGCAGATTAATTACGGGTCTAATATTAGCGGTTTGGTTATATTTTGTCAAGTATTTTGCCAAGAAAACAAAAAACCGGCAAAAGCCGGTTTTTTATACTTCCAAAGTCCATCAGAGAGTTTGACGGACTTTGGAGGTCGAGGAGATGTTGCGCTCCTCACGTTAGACACCTGCCTTGTCGAGCAGATCGTGCGCTTGATTAATCAGCTCAGATCCTTCATCTTTGAGTTTTTTGACAGCATTACTGCTGCCAAAGAGCTGAGCAAAGAGGCCGTTGACGCCGCTTTCGATCTTGCCAATCTGACTTGAAAGATCTTCAGCTTGATCGAGTAGATTGATAGCGCTATGAATGAGTGAAGCGCGTTTGTGGTCACCTTGTTTCATGAACTGTGAGGCGACGGCTTCAAGCTTTTCAATCTGTCCTTGGTTGGAGTTGGACATGGCGGCCTCGAGGAGCGGCAGAGGTGGCCAGCCTTCGCATAAAGCTTCGGCCGGTCCACCGAAGTCTTGACGAAGGTGGAAAGGAACGCGGTTCGGATAATACCACGACTTCCTAAGTTCACAAAAATTTTGTGAATTTGGGAAGTTCCAGGAGCCAAGTTGGCTGCTCCTGGGAGGGCGCTGATCGAGATCGTTAGAGTCAGTTCAGTCATCACTGTCCTCCATTACCTCTCGCGCTAGGTCGTTCAGATACACCAGGGCTTCGTTGATGGTTTCGAAAAGGCCAAAGATGGCGCCGTCCTCGAGTTCAACGATTTCGCCCAAGGCAATTTGGCCCTGATCGCAGACGCGGGTTGACCCCGTCTCATACTGCGTGTAGACGACCAGGTTCCGATACGGTAGGAAACACCGGTTGGCTACCAAAACTGGCTTTTCAGGCCTGCCCGGAAACTTGACCAAGCCGACAGTGCGGGTCAGCGACAGGTCGCAAGTGACCGAGTAAACCATGGCGTAACGCATTTGAACCTCTTGGCTGGGGTGAACGATTGCCTACGAAAGTGAATCGCAGGATTTCCGAAAGTCACGATCAAAATCGTGAATTTTGGAAGGCTGAGGAGCCGGGGCTCCTCAGGAGTGCTCGATACCAGCGAGTTCGAGGTAGCGGCGAGCTTGTCCTCGGACAACGTTGGCACTGCTGCGGCATTTGGCTGGGCTGCTGTGCGGGTCTGGGCCAGCGATCAGGCTGAAGAGCCAATAGGTGAAGCCCTGGCGAGCCTTTTCGCGTTTGACCGCGCGCTCTTCGAGTTCCTGCGCTTTACGCAGGTTGTCGAGCGCCATGTTGGCAGCAAGTTTCTTGCTCGGGCTGTCATCGGACATCTCGGCGATGATCAT
>JBDRDZ010000102.1:0-9594 GCA_043820165.1 Patescibacteria group bacterium | reverse complement strand
CACTATTATTCAATTTGCATATAATCTTAATTTCTTCCCAATTGGAGTGATCGCTGTTTCTTTTGCAATCGCTGCCTTTCCGACTCTTTGCGATTTATCTAATCGACGGGATCAAACCGGGTTTATTCAGACTTTTTCAACGACAGTTAGGCAAATTCTCTTTTTTGTAATTCCGGCAACTTTTATTTTTATTCTCTTACGGGCCCAGATTGTCAGAGTTGTTTTAGGGGCGGGGGAGTTTGATTGGCAAGCGACGATCGCGACGGCAGATACTCTTGGTTTTTTCGCTATCAGTTTCTTTGCTCAAGCCCTGGTTTTCATTTTGATCAGAGCTTATTTTGCTTATCATGATACTTTAACGCCGTTTATTGTTGGTCTTGTTGCAGCAGCCATAAATATTATTGCTGCTCTACTGCTTACGCTGAAGTTCGGTGTTCAAGGATTAGGTGTAGCGTTTTCGTTGGCTGCAATCATCCAGGTGATTTTACTCTGGGTCCCGTTGCGACAACGAATTGGCACTTTAGACGAGTGGCGAATCATTCGATCTTTTGCTATTTTAACAATTGCTGGTTTTGCCGGTGCCTTAACGACTCAGGTAATGAAAACAATTGTTGTGAACTTTATTACGCTCGATACTTTTTTTGGAGTTTTGTTACAGGGTTTAATCGCCGGAACAATCGGATTGATTGTTTACGGCACCATCGCATATTTTTTCAAGAGTGAAGAAATGATCGAGTTTATAAAAGGTATGAAACGGCGTTTGTTTAAAAAAGCTAAGCCAGAAGAGACGATTGTGACAACATTGTCTCAATAATCATGATCTGCTTGAAAACTAGCAGATTTTTGATTACGATGTATCCAGCGTAAACTATATCTATGAAAGCAAATGAATTAAGGCAAAAATACATTGATTTTTTTGTTTCCAAGGGTCATATTCAGATCCCTTCGGCTTCTTTAGTCCCTGAAGACGATCCATCAGTTCTTTTTACAACAGCTGGCATGCATCCGTTGGTGCCGTATCTTATGGGTGAAGAACATCCAGCAGGGAAACGGCTGGTTGATTATCAGAAATGTATTCGTACGGGTGATATTGATGAAGTTGGTGACAATACTCACCTGACTTTCTTTGAGATGCTTGGTAATTGGTCACTTGGCGATTATTTTAAAGACGAGGCGATTGATTGGAGTTTTGAGTTCTTAACATCAAAAGAGTGGTTGAATATCCCAACTGAAATGATCGCAGTTAGCGTTTTTGCCGGTGATAATGATTCGCCATTCGATCAAGAAGCTTATGATAAGTGGATATCTTTGGGCATTTCTGAAGATCGAATTGCAAAACTTGATAAAAATGAAAACTGGTGGCCAGCTGGTGGAAAACATACTGGTCCGCAAGGTCCGGATACGGAAATGTTTTATTGGACTGGAGAAGATGAGGCACCAAAGATATTTGATCCTGAAGATGATCGATGGGTGGAAATCTGGAATGACGTCTTTATGCAGTTTAATAAAGACGCTTCCGGAGCGCTAACGCAACTCTCGCAACGCAATGTTGATACCGGGATGGGCCTGGAGCGAACCGTAGCTGTTCTACAGGGTAAAAAAAGCGTTTATGATACTGAACTTTTTTCTAGTATGATTGCGCAGATTCGTGATCTTTCTGGCAAAGAATACAATGCTGAAGACGAGAGTGGAGTATCAATGCGAATTATTGCTGATCATGTTCGCTCAGCAGTAATGATTATTAGTGACGGTGTTGAGCCGTCAAATAAAGATCGGGGTTATATTTTACGCCGATTGATTCGACGGGCAATAAGACATGCTCGCAAACTTGAGGCTAACGGTTCAATAATGCTTGAAAAAGTCGCTGATGAGGCTATCGCCGCACTCAAAGCTGCATATCCAGTTTTGAATGAAAAGCGTGATGATATTGTTGGTGTTTTGGTTGTTGAGGCAAGTAAATTTGAAAAATCAATTCAAAAAGGTTTGCGCGAACTCGAGAAAATGCGTCAAGACAATAAAGAAGTGACCGGGAAAGAGGCCTTTGACTTGTATCAGAACTATGGTTTTCCGCTGGAATTAACGCAAGAGATTGCCTCGGAGTATGGACAAAAAATCGATAAAGATGTTTTCGAAGCTGAATTTAAGAAGCATCAGGAACTTTCGCGTGCCGGGGCAGGGAAGAAGTTTGCCGGCGGCTTGGTTGATCATTCAGAAGAATCAAAGAAACTGCACACTGCCACTCATCTACTTCATCAAGCTCTTCGACACGTTCTCGGCGATCATGTTGAGCAGCGCGGATCAAACATTACTCATGAACGACTTCGCTTCGATTTCACACACGGCGAAAAGTTGACAGACGAACAAAAAGCCGAGGTTGAAAAGATTGTTAACGATCAGATCGAAGCAAGTCTTCCGATTCAATGTGAGACGCTTACCGTCGCTGAAGCAAAAGAACGTGGCGCAATCGGACTTTTTGAAGATAAATACGAAACTGTTGGTGATAAAGTTAAAGTGTATTTCGTTGGCGACTTCTCAGCTGAAATCTGTGGCGGCCCACACGTTGATAACACGAGTGAGCTCGGCGGCTTCAGGATTAAAAAAGAAGAAGCTTCGTCGGCGGGAATTCGCAGGATCAAAGCGATATTGAAATAATATGCGCGAAGGTCCACCAATCGAACAACCCGAATCAAGAAAAGAAAAGGTTATCGAAGCTCGGCTGATGCATGGTCGGACGATTGTTGAGTTTGAGAAATATCTCCATGGCACTGACGATCCATCACTGGAAGATTTTGCCGAAAAATCAGATCTAAATCAGTGTTCAGAAAAAGTGCAGGAATATATCCGACGCGCTTTTGAAAATTATCAGGAGAGGGTCGAGCAAATAGATCAAGCTGCCATGGTTTTAAAAGAACATTTTCAAAAATTGATTGAAGAAATAGCTGAAGAAATAGAGTCGCTTGAGCAGAGCGAGCCTCATTATGAATCTGAGGGAAAGATATATCGAGAAAAAATGAAATTGTCGGAGGATGAAATTAAAAAAAAGCTTGACGCCCGCCGAAAAGATCAAATTGCTGGTTTAAAAGATGAACGTGGAAAAATCGAGGCTATTTCAAATCAATCTGAACTTTTTCACGAAGCGTTGTTTGGTAGAAATTATCCAGGTACACCTTTTTTGACGCGGCCCGTAGAAGTAAAGCATGGCATGGTTATCCTTTTTGCCGGAGAAACCGCAAGAAACAAGCTTCGGCAAATGAAAAAAAGTTCTTTTGGCCGATGCGGAGGTTTTTATAAAGATAAATATAAATTTGCCGAAGGAGCCGTCGCTCCATTATTGGTGATCGGTGATGAGAATCCAGAGAATATACAATATACTTTAACGCACGAATTTCAGCATAATGCCAATAGGCTTGTTTTCGAAGTTACTGATGAGGAACATACTTACATGCGCCAACTAAAAGATGAATTTTTAGCTTTTTTCCGTGACGGTAAGAGAAGTCCTGAAGAAATCGACCATAGTCTCAGCGGATTTTATTTGAAAGGATATTTTGGCGCAAACACAGATTTCAGAAGATTGATCCCATATTTAAAAACAATAAATCGAGTCAGCGAAGCTGCGGAACACCTACTAGATTATTTGCCAGATGAGCAACGAACGGAAATTGTCTTCTCTGTTATTGATGTGCCTTTTGAGAAACTGCCAAAATGGCTCAATGAAATGGCTGAATATTTTAAAAAAAGAAAAAATAGGCAATAAAGATCCGCGGGATCATTGCTGGAAATCACTTTAAGTCGGACAGAGTTTGTGAAGATAGATAGAGAAACAGCTACTGAAGATGAAAAAGCTGCAGCCCAAGCTTATAAAGATTATCAGTACGCAATGGATAGATTTAGAAGTGTATCAAGCATCTCTCAACCCGAGAAAGATTCGCCGATATATAAAGAAGTCCTTACTACCAAAGAAAAATATTATCAACTCAGAGCTCGAGCTTTGGGCCGAGAGTGGCCAGAGGTGGAGAGTAAGGAGGAAATACAAGAAGCAGCTTAATATTTATGGACGAAAGAAAAAGCCCGCTTATTAAACGATCGTGTGGTAAGTGCAAAGAATTCATGGCGCCACCTGCTTCATTTCGTTCCGTGGTGGCCTTTATTGGATTATTCGCACTCGTTGGGATGGCAGTAGCTGGTGTCTTTATTGATATCTCTGACTTCAGAACTCAGCAGTATCTAGCTATTCCGTTTTTGATTATTCTCATCTGCGCTCCAATAGCACTAGGTCTTCAAGCTTTTGAACGAAAAAGAAGGTTTAAGTGTCGGCATTGTGGTTATGAGAAGATCGAGCGGTACAAGATGCAGATGAATGCTCGGCGAATTCTAGAATTTGTTATATTCATCATTTCAGTTTTGGTTGTACCTCTTGTCATAGCTGGTACAATCGGTTATTACTTTTTCGGAAATTAAGCGAAATATATGTTATCAGCACTGGCACTTATGGGAGCTTTTTTCATCGGACTTTGGATGTTTTTTGGCTAAAACCTTAAAATCTTGACGTTTTTACAGAGTTATAGTAAACTCCTGTCGAACTGAATTTTCGCTTTTTCTTGCCAAATTTACCACTTCCTGATATTATTCCCGAGTAATTATGGCAGAAAAACAATTCATTGAGATGCGTGGCTCGGTAGAAGAAGCTCTACCAAGTGGCCATTTCAAGGTTCGCCTTGAAAACGATCAAGAAATCATCGCTCATCTTTCCGGCAAAATGCGGAAGTTTCGCATCAGAATTATGCCTGGAGACGAGATCAAAGTTGAGATCAGTCCATACGATCTCACGAAAGGTCGCATCACTTATCGTTTCTAATAACGATAAGGCATGTCGATCTTGATGAATATCACTCTCACGATTTTTGGGGTGATATTATCGTATCTCGATTGAAAATGTGATTAACTTGAAGTTAAAAAATACACAAACTACCTGCTACAAACTACAAGCTGGAAAATATGAAAGTTCGAGCATCAGTAAAAAAAATGTGTCGAGATTGTCATGTGATTCGTCGCAAGGGGCGTGTTCATGTCATCTGCAAAAACCCTAAGCATAAACAGCGTCAGGGTTAATTTTATTTATTATGGCCCGTATATCTGGAGTTACAATCCCATCAGATAAAAGAATCGTGATTGCCCTCACTTACATTTATGGTATTGGCAGAACACGATCACAAAAAATTCTTAAACAGGCGAATGTAAAAGAAGACGTTCGAGCAAAGGATCTGACGGCAGATCAGGAAAATGCGATTCGAAGTATTGTTGAAAAAGAATATCGCGTTGAGGGTGAACTGAAACGAGAAGTTTTAGGTAACATTAAGCGTTTAAAAGATATTAAGGCTTATAAAGGACTGCGACATGCAAAGCGTCTTCCGGTACATGGACAGCGAACAAAGACTAATTCTCGTACTGTGCGAGGCAATGTTCGCCAGACAGCAGGCAGTGGTCGACGCGTAATCTCAAAGACATAGTATTCCTATGACTGATGAACAAACAAAAATCAACGCTACAGAAGAAGTCGGAGGAGTTGTAGCTGACGAAAAAGAAAATGCTACAGAAGAATCTGGTAAAGCTGAATCTGATTCAGGCACCAAGGTGAGTGCAAAAAAGCAATCGCAGTATATTCGTACTGCTAAGGGCAAGAAGCGAACTTTTAAAACAGTTCCTCGTGCTCGTGCATATATTACTGCTTCACTTAACAACACCATGATTAGCATTACCGATCCAAATGGTAATACGATTGCTTGGTCAACAGCCGGTGCTTGTGGATTTAAAGGTCCAAAGAAAGCTACTCCATACGCCGCGAGCATTCTCGTTAACAAGATTGCAGATAAACTAGAGATTTTAGGAACAAAAGAATTATCAATTTTTGTTACCGGAATCGGCGGTGGTCGGGATTCATCAATCAGATCACTGAATGCTAAAGGATTCAACATTACATCAATTAAAGAATTGACTCCAGTACCTCATAATGGATGCCGTTCACGACGTCCACGAAGAGTGTAAGTCTGAAAACATATGGGTAAGACACAGAATAAAATGGGAAAAATGAGTCGACGTGAAGGCGTTGCTCTCTCAACTAGTGAGTCGATTTTGAAATTGATGCAACGTCGAGCTTACGCTCCTGGCATGCACGGAGCGCCACAGCTACGTAAACATTCACGTTTGTCAGTATACGGCAAGCAGTTGCGTGAAAAGCAAAAAGCCAAACGACTGTACGGCCTGATGGAGAAGCAATTTAGAAATTATTTCACGAAGGCTACCCTCATGAAAGGCAATTCAGCAGAAAATTTTGCCAGGTTGCTAGAAACAAGACTCGATAACACTGTGTTTAGATTTGGTTATGCAAAAACCCGAGCTCAGGCTCGTCAGATGGTTAGCCACGCCTTGTTCACAGTAAATGGTAAAAAAGTCAACATCCCTTCCTATAAGGTAAGAATTGACGATGTAATTGAGATTCGAGGTAATAAAAAAGAAAAGGGTGTATTTACCGATTTAGACGAAAGAATAAAAAATCATACCGTGCCAGGTTGGTTGCATATGGATTTTGCCACAAAGATTGGTAAGGTGGTTAGTATGCCAGCAGATGAAGATTTAAAAGAAGTCTACGATCCAAAACTAATTGTCGAGTTTTATTCTCGATAACATTATTTTTTACTTATTGTTTGTATGGAGAACATCCTGCTCCCCTCAAAAATGACCTTTGTTGAGGGAGACAAAGAACACGAGTCAATTCTGACGATCGAACCATTGCACCATGGCTATGGAACTACGATCGGAAATGCTTTGCGTCGTGTGATGCTCTCTTCTTTGGAGGGTGCAGCTGTGACGGCTGTCAAAATCAAAGGAGTTCGGCACGAATTTTCATCTCTTGAAGGCGTGAAAGAAGATATCTTAGAGATTATCCTAAACCTAAAAAGATTACGCATGAAGGTTTACAGCTCTGAACCGATTACACTAAAGCTAGAGATGAGCGGTGAGACAGTGGTGACAGGAGCCGATATTCAACCAAACGCGGATGTAGAGATTATTAATTCAGATTTGGTATTGGCGAATCTCACCAGTAAAGACGCGAGTTTAGTGATGGAAATCACAGTCGGTCGTGGTCGGGGATTCGTACCAACAGAAGAGCGTGAGGCATCGGGCGAGATTGGTGTTATCGCGGTTGATTCGATGTTCAGTCCAGTTGTAAACGTTGGCGTAAAGGTTGAAAATACTCGTGTTGGCGAAATTACCAACTATGATAAAGCGATCATAACAATCTTAACTGATGGCACTCTTGCTCCTCAAGAAGCAGTTGATCAAGCAACAAAAGTTATCCTAAATCACTTTAGTTGGATTGATGGTCAATTAGCAAATGCAGCCTTGACAGAAAAGATTGAATCAGCTAAGGAAGAGAAGGTTGAAGAAGGTTTAGGGGCTGCCGAGGACACTTATGAAGAAGTTCCAACAGAACTACCGGAAGAAGTAGAAAATGAACCTGAAGTACAAGAAGATGTTGAACCAGAAGAACCGGAGGTTGAGTAGTCATTTTGAAATCGATTATTGAAATTTGGTAATTTGCTATGCGTCATCGCAATACTACAAAAACTTTAAAACGGAAAACATCCGCACGAAAGGCGTTGCTGAGAGATTTAGCGACCAGTGTTATTGTTTACGAAAAAGTGAAGACATCAGAAGGTAAGGCTAAAGTTGTACAACCAGTAGTTGAGCGATTGATTACTAAGGCAAAGCAAGGAGACTTGGCTGCCCGTCGTGAGCTTTTAAAGTTTTTCTCTACAGAGCAACCGGTTAATAAACTTCTTGAAGTAATCGGACCACGATACAAGACTCGACCAGGTGGTTATACGCGCCTAACCAAGCTTGGTTATCGTCAGGGTGACGGTGCTCAAGAAGTGCTAATCGAACTTGTTTAATATGGAACAGACACAGATAAAAAGAGATGTTTATCAGATTGACGCTGAAGGCAAGGTGCTCGGTCGATTTGCTACTGACATCGCTATGCATTTAATGGGGAAGCATAAACCTGATTTTCAAGCGCACATTGATTCGGGCGATATTGTTGAGGTTGTCAATGTTGAAAAGTTGAAGATCACTGGAAAAAAAATGGAGCAAAAGAAATATTTTCACCACAGTGGCTACCCAGGTGGAATTAAAGAAGATGTCTTGGCAGACGTCATGGCTAAAGATCCAGCTAAGGTGTTGCAAATGGCCGTTTCTCGAATGTTGCCAAAAAATAAACATCGCAAGGAACGCTTAAAGAGGCTCAAGATCTCATAATATGGCTGAAAAATATTATCAAACAATTGGACGACGAAAAACTTCCGTAGCGCAAGTACGGCTATTTCCGGGTGGAACTGGAAAAGTTACAGTCAATGGCAAGGATATCAAAGACTATTTTCCAACAGAAACTCATCGGGCAAATGCAGTAGCACCGTTGCGTGAGGTTGGGAAGATCGATGAAATGGATGTCACTGTTCGAACCGTTGGTGGTGGTATGACTGGCCAGTCTGATGCTGTTAAAATGGGAATTGCTCGAGCTCTCGTTAAGTATGACGATACAATGAAAGCCGTTGTTAAAGCTCATGGATTTTTGACCCGAGATGCGCGTAAGAAAGAACGCAAGAAATTCGGACTTAAAGGAGCTCGACGAGCCAAGCAGTGGAGAAAGCGATAAATTTGAATTTAAGAGCGCCCGAGAGGGCGTTCTTTTTGATTCCCAGAAGATTGAATCAGGGCCCGAAATCCTGTATAATCGGTGCATGGCCACTGCACGTAAACTAGCTAAAAACACGCTTTACTTGACTTTAGCGTCAGTTGGACAGAAGGTAATTGCCTTCATCTACTTTACGATTATTGCTCGTTTCCTCGGAGCAGAGGACACCGGAGCGTATTTTTTGTCTTTGGCCATTGTGACCGTGATTGCAGTTCTAGACGATGTTGGCATTACTTCAATCGTGATTCGGGAGATTGCCAAAAAAACTGATGATGCTCTTGTTTGGGCTCGCACTGTTGTTGGTATTAAATTGGTTACCATACCAGTTACTGTGGCAGTGGCTTTTTTTGTTCCAGTCTGGTTTGGTTACGATCAAGTCGTTGTTAATTTGGTGCGGATAGCGGTAGTGGTCATGCTAGCCGATACTATTTCACTTTCGTATTACGGAGTATTGCGTGGTCAGCAAAATTTACGTTTTGAATCGATTGGAATTTTCCTTGGTCAATGTTTTACAGCAACTTTTGGTATTATCATGATGGCGAGTGGTCATGCTACTTTGACGATTCTTGTTATTGCCTTAATGATCGGCAGTCTTTGGAACATGGGTTTCAGTGTTGTTCAGGTCATTCGTAGACTTGGCTGGACAGCAATCATCCCAACCTGGACTCTTGGTTGGAAACCATTCAAGATGGCTTTTGCTTTTTTTCTCGCTGCCGTTTTTGTCAAAGTTTACTCGTACGTAGATAGTCTAATTCTTGGAAAAATAATTGGTAACGAAGCTGTTGGTATTTATTCAGTGGCTTACAAATTAACATATTCATTTCAATTTTTACCTTTAGCCT